>NZ_JBFALC010000004.1:244392-279541 GCF_040656035.1 Streptomyces sp. NPDC050211 | reverse complement strand
GTGTGGTGTGGTGGTTAGAATTGTAGTTGTCATTTGGTGTTGTGGGGGTGGGGGGGGGGGGGGGGCGGGGGTGTTGCTCCCCCCCCCGCGCCAGTGCACGAGCCGTAGGTACGGGGGGAACCCCGGCTCTGTGCGACGGCCGATGACCAGTCGGCTCATTCATTACTGCGCCAGGGCGGCCGAAAACGTCACACTCACCGCGCGAAAGGCTCCAGCGCGGGCAAAACCGCAGGTCAGTGGCCCGAATCAGGCTCGGCGGAGCCAAGGGCGCTGTACGAGGGGCTGGGCGTCGGCGCGGGAGAGGACGGCGTCGGTTCCTCCTCCGGGGAGGTCGTCGTCGCCCGCTTCGGCTGCGACGACGTGAGGCCGGGCTGCAGGGCGCTGTCGTCCCCGGTGTCGCCGGGCGCTATGCCGCCGCCGTCGTCGTCACCGCCCCGGTCCTGCTCGTCGTCCCTGTTGTCGCCCCTGTCCCTGCCGGAGCGGTCGTCGGAGTCGCCGGCCCCGTCGTCGCCGTCGGCCGTGTTCAGGACGGCCTTGCAGTACTTCGTCACGCGTCCGGAGCCGCCCGCCATGCCCTCCAGCGCGCGTCGGCGGTCGGGGGGCAGTTCCTTGCCGGCGCGCACGTCGCGGCAGGCGTCGGTGACGGAGCCCCACCAGTGGCGGAAGCCGTCCCCGTGGCGCTCGGTGCCGGGGGTCTCCTCGGGAGCCTCGCCGCCGGGGTGGGTGTTCTGCGGGGGTGCGTCGGCGGCGGGGCCGCTCGGGGTGCCGCTCGGCTCGGGCGTTCCGGTTCCGCCGTCCGGGGTGTCCTTCGGCGGGGTCGACACCATGGGGTGGTCGGGGCTCACGGCGGCCGAGACCGAGGCGCCGGGCACGGGGTCGTCGGCGTCGAACGGGGTGGGCAGGAGCCCGGTTCCGGCCGCGGCGGCGACGCCGCCGACCATGACGGCGGCCACCGAGGCGGCCAGGCCCAGGCGCAACGGGCGGCCCCAGCGGGGGCGCCGACCGGGGCGAGCAGGCCCGCCGATCCGGACCAGGCCCGCGTCGACGGACCCGTGCCGGGCACCGCCGAAGACGACCGACGGCTCGCCCTTCTCGGCGCGCACCTTGCGGAACGCGGCCAGCGCGGCGGCCTCACCGGGGAGTTCGGCGTCGTCTGTCTGTGGGGGTACGGCGGACAGGGCACCCAGGGTTTCGGCGAGCCGGGCGGCCCGGTCGTGGTCGGCGGGGTCGACAGCTTCCAATGACTCACCGCGCAGGAGGAGTTCCGCCGTTTCGCGGTCCAGCCATCTGTACTGCTCGTCGGCCATCACATGTCCTTCTGCGTCCGCGCACGCGTATGCGTCACACTCGCGGACGTCACCGCACGGTCCTGCGGTTCTCTCTGGGGCGGCAGCGCGTCGAGCCCGCCGATCGATTCCGGATCCGCCTCCGGAGGGGCGCCGAGCAGTTCGGCGAGCCGCTTCAGACCCCGGTGCGCGGCCGTACGCACCGCCCCCGGGCGCTTGCCGAGGGTCTCCGCGGCGGTCTTGGCGTCGAGGCCCACCACCACGCGCAGGACGACGGCCTCGGCCTGGTCCTGCGGCAGCCGGGCGATGAGCGAGAGCGTGCTGTCCGTGGCCAGCGCCTCGATCGCCTCGCCGGCCGTGTCGGACTCGGCGGCCTTCCCGGTCAGCTCGGTCTCGTCGCCGCCGATCGCCGGGCGGCGGCCGCGCATCCGTATGTGGTCCAGCGCGCGGTTGCGGGCGATCCGGGCGGCCCAGCCGCGGAAGCGGTCCGCGTCCCCGCTGAACCGCTCCAGGTCACGGGCTATCTGCAGCCAGGCCTCGGAGGCGACGTCCTCGGCGTCGTACTCGCCGACGAGCGTCCGGACGTACCCGAGGAGCCGCGGGTGCACCGCGCGGTACACAGTCCGGAACGCGGTCTCGTCCCCGTCCTGTGCCGCAAGCACCGCGGCAGTCAGCTCCGCGTCGTCCCCCAGCACCCGCATTCCTCGGTCGATGGTCAGTAGCCGGCCGCGGCTTCTCAGCCGCGGCTCACCGTGATCAGTCACCTTCCCCGTCCGGCGCGAAAGGCACGTTACGACCTGAAACCGCTGCTCGTCCATGTCCGTACAAGATGCAACCACCGCGGGACGGCGCGAGGTGTGACAGAAAACGCACTCATGGCGCTGTAGGAGATACGGGCCGCCGCGCGGCCCGTGCCGCGCGACGGCCGGGGCCTCTCCTGTGGGGGGTGGCGGCCCCGGCCGTCTCCGCGTCGTCTACCCCTCCGACCTGGGACGATGCGAGGCTTTACCTAACACCGTGACCAGCGGTGCGACCAGCGCGTCCGGCGCTTCATGCGATGCCCCCCAATCCAATGTGATGTCTCACGTTCGCGGAGACCTCCACAGGGTTCTCCCCCGCATCCAGGTCGTTGGTGACTGCAGTTACTTGGCGAGGAAGGCGAGGAGGGCGTTGTTCACCTCTTCGGCGTGGGTCCAGAGCAAGCCGTGCGGGGCGCCTTCGACGATGACGTACTCGGCCTCGGGGAGTGCGGCGTGGAACGGTTCACCGGTGGCTTCGATCGGCAGGATCCGGTCCGCGGTGCCATGCAGGATGAGGGCCGGGACGTCGATCTTGGGGAGGTCGGCGCGGAAGTCGGTGGTCCAGGTCGGGACGGCGGCACGCGAGGCGTAGGCGGACGCGCCGGCGGCGGTGTTCCAGTTTGCGCGGACGACGTCTTCGCTGATGCGCGTGCCGAGGTTCTCGTCGAGGTTGTAGAAGGCCTGGTAGAAGTCGGTGAAGTAGGCGTACCGGTCTTGGGTGACGGCCGAGAGGATGCCTTCGAAGACCTCGCCGTCGATGCCTGTGGGGTTGTCCTCGGTCTTGAGGAGGTAGGGCTCCAGCGCGGCGAGGAACACCGCCTTGGCTATGCGTGCCGAACCGTAGGTGCCCAGGTAGCGGCCGACTTCGCCGGTTCCCATGGAGAATCCGGCCAGGACGGTGTCGGTGAGGTCGAGGGTTTCCAGCACCGTGTGGAGGTCGGCGGCGAAGGTGTCGTAGTCGTAGCCGGTGGTGGGCCGGCTGGACTGACCGAAGCCGCGGCGGTCGTAGGTGATGACGCGGTGTCCGGCGTCGAGCAGGGCGGGCAGTTGCTTCTCCCAGGAGTGTCCGTCCAGGGGATAGCCGTGGATGAGGACGACCGGCTGCCCGGTCCCGTGGTCCTCGTAGTAGAGGTCGATGTCGGTGCTGTTCTCCTGGCCTACGGTGATGAAGGGCATGGCTTCTCCTCTTGAGAACGGGCTGTGGGCGAGGTGGGGCTGGTGGGTCAGCGGGCGGTTGCGGTGGCGGCCTGCTGGATGACGCGGCTGACGACGTCGGGGCGCGAGACGGGGACCGCGTGAGAGGCCCTGACCTCGACGGTGTGTGCGTCGGCGCGCTCGGACATGAAGCGCTGTGAGGCCGGCGGGATGTTGAGGTCCTGGGTGGCGATCAGCGACCAGGAAGGAATGGTCTTCCACGCGGCCTTGGTGGCCTTCTCCTCCAGCGCCGCGGCGGCGATGGGACGCTGCGTCGCGGCCATCAGGGCGGCCTGGCGCCGGGAGACGTCGGCGGCGAACTGCTGGCGGAACTTGTCCGGCTTGATGTACACGTCATTGCCGCTCGCACCGCGCGGCAGGCTGTAGGGCACGGCTTCGATGGCGTCACCGAGCGTGCTGCCGGGGAACTTGTTCGACAGCCCCAGAGAGGTCTCGCCCGTGTCGGGGAGGAACGCGGCGATGTAGACCAGTGCCTTGACCTTGTCCTCGTGGCCCACGGCCGCGTCACTGATCACCGTGCCGCCGTAGGAGTGGCCCACCAGCACCACCGGTCCGTCGATACGGTCCACGACACTGCGCAGATAGCCGGCGTCACTGGCGGGTCCGCGCAGGGGGTTCGCCGCGGCCACCACCGGATACCCCGACTTCTCCAGCCGCTCGATCACACCGGTCCAGCTGGCGGTGTCCGCGAACGCACCGTGTTCCAGCACGATCGTCGGCTTCGCGCTCGACCCCGAACCTGACCCGCCCGACGCACCCGCCGTACCGGACAACGACACCGTGGCGAAGACACCGGCGACCACACCGGCCGCCACCACACCGCCCACAGAACGACCGAACATCCGACGAGCCGAAGACACACGAGACATTTGCTTACCCTTCGCTGGGAAGAACCTGATGAGGTACAGGAGTTGGCGGGGAGCCGTGCTGCACGCATGCGCTCGACTCCCCGAACGCGCATGCGGTACGAGCCGCCTCACTCCCCGTCACGTACGGCGACCAGCAGCCTCCCCCGGTTCGGGCCCGGCTCCCCGTCGCGCACGGCAGTGAGCAGCTCAGTCCGGTCAGGGCCCGGCTCTGGATAGCGGAGTGCCCCGGCACCCAGCTGGATGACCCGCTCCACCAGGCCGGTCTCGACGAAGGCCGCGTCGGCGGTGGCGAGCATGGAACCGACGTCTCCCCAGGCGCGCAGGATCTCGGGGTCCTTCAGGAAGACGGCCTCCACCGCGGTGCGCAGCGCCCAGGCCGGATCGTCCGTGACATAGCGCTCGCCGCGCATCTCGGCGTCGATCTCGGCTGTGCGGTGCCGGGTCCAGGCGGTGTCGTCCGCCCAACCGGGCCCGGACTCCGCGTCGATGTCGCGGTCAACGCGCAGAACAAGCTCGACGGCGTCATCCGTACCGACCAGACGCAGCGCGTCACGCAGCCGTACGGCGTGCCGCAGACCGGTCGTCATACCCATGCCGAACTGCGGGTTGGTGGTCATTCGCGCGTCCCCGACGGCCAGGATTCCTGTGGCGACGGGCCGTTCGCCGGCGACCAGGCAGCGCAGGGTGTTGTGAGTGCCGCCCATCACGTGTACGTCGGTCAGCGGGATGCCTTCGTTCCAGTGGGCGGCGTGCGGGTAGAGGGCGAGCACACGGTTCCACACGTCCACGCGGCTCAGCGGACGGAGCTCCTGGTCACGGTCGGAGGTGACGAGGGTGGCCGACCAGGTGTCGCCGTCTCCGGGGGCGGTGACGATCGAGATGCTGTTGTGGTGGGTCAGCGGCCAGGTCCGCGGGGCCGGCACTCCCCGCTCGTCGGCGCGGAAGTACCGCGTGTAGTAGCGGAATCCGGCCTCCTCGCGGATTACTTCGGGTGCGCCGCCGACCTGCGCGAGGAGGTCGGGCACGTCCGTCCGCCGGCCGGAAGCGTCGACCACGAGGTCGGCCTCGATGCGTGCCCCGGAATCGGTCACCACTCCTGTGATGTGCGGGCGGTCGGAGGTGCGGGCGCCCGCGAGCAGGGACACCACTTTGGTCCCGCCGAGGATGCGTACGCCGGGTGTCTCGGCCGCGGTGGCGAACAGCGCGGCCTCCAGGACCGGGCGCCGGGCGGTGAGGGTCTCGAAACGCTCGTCTCCCTCCTGTCGCGGGCCGGCGCCCGGCTCCGTCCATGCGCCGGCCAGCATGCTGTACGGGTAGCCGCCCGCCTCGCGGATACGGTCGACGGCGCCGGGCAGCTCCTTGTCGAGGAGCCGGAAGCCGGCCGGCATGAGGATGTGTGTGTGCCCGAACTGCTTGACGCCGGGCCGTCGCCAGTCACCGCCGATGGCGGCCTCCACCGTGCGTGCGGCGGTGGGATCCCGGTCGAGCACGGTGGCGCCATGCCCGTCCGCGGCGAGCAGCATCGAGGTGACAAGGCCGACAGGTCCGGCTCCGATGATCACTACGTGGGCCATGGGAACTCCTTCGTCAGGGGATGCCCTCACCTTTCGCCGGATGACTGCTCACCTTCCAGACCGGTTTCCTGCTCAGTTGCAGAGGCAGGGTGACGGTGGTCGATTGCCGACGTCACCGGAGTTCGACCTGGTCCTGTGGGGGGCGACGGGATACGCAGAACGTCTGGCCACCCGCTACCTCGCAGTCGCCGACGCCCACGACGGCGCGTCGTTACGTGCCATGTGCGAGCGCACCGGTGCCGTGCTCAGCGCCACATGATCGCGACGCCATAACCGCTAAGCGTTGTCACTGAAAGCCAGCAGGACCGCGATGACGAGAAGGCAGCTTCCGGCGGTGACATCGATGCCGCGCTGACGCCGGGCGGATATGCCGAGTGCTCTCAGGCGTGAGGCGACACCGATATACCCAAAACTCACCACCAGTTCGATACCCAGGTAGGCCACGCCGAGGATTGCTGTCGCCTCGGCCCTGCCGTCCTGTTGCCCGCGTATGAACTGAGGAAGCAGCGCGGCGAAGAGCAGCAGCGCCTTCGGATTGGTGAAAGCGACACTGAACTCCTTGAACACCAGACCCCGCAGACCCGCCGTAGAATTCTCCGGCTGGTTATCCGCGTCCACGGACGGGGTGCGCAACGCACTTCGCAGGCTCCAGAGGCCGAGGAGCATCAGATAGGAAACGCCGAACCATTTGATCACGTCGAGCGCGACGGGCGAGGCCGCCAGCGCCGCGCCGACGCCGACCACGGCCAGCCCGATGAGCAGAGCTAAGCCGGCGAGCCGCCCGACGACTCCCGTCAATGCGGAGGCCGCGCCGTAACGGACCGTGTTGCGCATACACAACAACTGATTGGCGCCCGGCGAGACCGAAATGATCAGAGCGGCCGGAACGAAGCCGGTCCAATTGATCACGGATTTCTCTTCTCTCGAACATGGCCGACCGCATGCCGCCATCTGTCGGACACGGGCCCTGTACCGCACGCTGATCACGAGAGATTCGCCCCTATGGTTCACCGGCCCCCGCAAATGGTCCGCGTCAACGTGTCGCCCAGGGCGAAGTTCCTGCGGCACTTCACGTCCGAGGAACAGCTGTTCCTCGCCGCGGTCCCCAGTCCCCGCACGCTCCTGTCGGAAGTGGCCCCGACTGGAGGAACAGGTCGCGTCCGTGGGCGCCTACCTCATCGCGGGTGAGTCGCGGTGCCGCCGGTGCCGCGTGCTCAGCGGATCACGAGTGTGCGGAGCTCCGAGGCGATCCGCTCGGGGGCTTCTTCGGCCATGAAGTGGCCGCAGTTGACGGTCGTGTGGGCCAGCTTCGGTGCCCAGGCCGACCAGAGTGCCTGGGCGTCGAAGCCGAGGGCGGAGCCCCAGTCCTGCTGGAGTACGGCGACCGGCATGTCCAGTTGGCTGCCGGCGTCCCTGTCGGCCTGGTCGTGGTCGACGTCGATGTCGGCGGAGGCGCGGTAGTCGGCCACGATCGAGGGCACCGCGTCGCGGCAGGCGTCCAGGTAAGCGGCGCGGATGTCAGGGGGAATGGCGTCGGGGTTGTGGGCCCAGATGTCGAGGAAATGGCCGAAGAAGGCGTCGGGTGCAGCCGCGATCATCTGCTCGGGCAGGCCCGGGGGTTGGGCCATGAGATAGAGGTGGAACCCGATGGCGGCATTCGTGCCGCTCATCACCTGCCACATGTCGAGGGTCGGGAGTACGTCCAGGCAGGCGAGGTGGGTGATGGTGGTCGGGTGGTCGAGTCCGGCGCGGAAGGCGACCAGGGCGCCACGGTCGTGGCCCGCCAGGGCGAACCACTCGTGGCCGAGGGCGCGGGCCAGGGCGACGATGTCGGCGGCCATGGTGCGCTTGGCGTAAGCGGTCCCGTCGGTGTCGGCGGGCTTGTCGCTCGCGCCGTAGCCGCGCAGGTCGGGGCAGATGACCGTGTGGTCCGCCGCGAGGTCGGCGGCGACGTGACGCCACATCAGGTGGGTCTGAGGGAAGCCGTGCAGGAGGACGATCGGGCTGCCGGAGCCGCCGACGGCAGTGTTGAGAGCGATGCCGTCGGCGACCTGGATGCGCTGGTAGTCGAAGCCGGGGATGGTCGGTGCTGCCACGGTGTGCTGCTTTCGTCGGGTGCGTGGGAGGGTCCGCGGTCGGCGGACACCATCGAGCCTGCCGCGCGCGAATCAGCGTCCGATCAGCGCGTACCGTGGCGGGCGCGCGGTCAGGCAGGGCAAGGTCGGGAGGTGGGGATGGAGCGGATCACCTTCGGCGTGCTCGGGCCAGTGGTCGCCTGGGATGCGGCCGGTGGCGTTCTCGGGCTGAAGGGGCCGCGGCACCGGGCGGTGCTCGCTCGGCTGATCATGGCGCGTCGACGCGTGGTTCCGGTCGCCCACCTCGTGGAGGACCTGTGGGAGGAGCCCGGGCCGGGCGCCGTGGGTGCCGTACAGACTTTCGTCGCCACACTGCGCCGCATCCTGGAGCCGGACCGCCCGGCCCGGGCCCCGGCCCGTCTGCTCGTCACCGAGGGCCCGGGGTACGCGCTGCGGGCAGCACCGGACGCCGTGGATGCCTGGCGGTTCGAGGCGGCCGTCGGTGCCGCCGCGCAGCTGCCGCCCGCGCAGGCACTGGAACAACTGCAGGCGGCGCTGGAGGTGTGGCGCGGTCCGGCTTACGCAGAGTTCGCCGAGGAGAACTGGGCACGAGGAGAGCGTTCCCGCCTGGCCGAACTGCAGCTGCGAGCAGTGGAGCAGCAGGCGCAGGCCCGGCTGGCCCTGGGGCTGGCCGCAGAGGCGGTACCCGAGCTGGATGCCCATCTGGCCGAGCATCCCTGGCGTGAGGAGGCCTGGCGACTGCTGGCCCTGGCGCTCTACCGCGCGGGCCGGCAGGGGGATGCGCTTGCGGTGCTGCGCCGGGCCCGGGCCGTACTGGCCGACGAGCTGGGTCTGGACCCCGGCCCGGAGCTGCGCCGCCTGGAGACGGACATCCTCACCCAGGACCCGCGCCTGGACCTGCCGGACGAACCGATGACGGCGGCGGCCCGGCTGTGGACACGGGCGGTCGCGGCCTACGACCGTACGGTCGCCGCAGGCCCGCGGGCCCGGTTGGAGGCGACGGTCGGACTGATCAGCAATCTCGCGGTCACCGGAGGCGGCGGGCTGCAGGCGGCCCAGGAACACCGCTTGGCGACCATCACCGCGGCGGACGAGTTCGGCGACCCGGAGCTGACCGCCCGCGTGATCGGTGCCTATGACGTCCCCGCGATCTGGACCCGCAACGACGACCCGCAGCAGGCGCAGCAGATCGTCACGGTCGCCGAGCGCACCCTGGCCGCCCTGCCGCGCGGCGGCTCACACGAGGCGGCGCGCTGCCGCCTGCTGGCCACGGTGGCACTGGAGATGCGCGGCACCCGGTCCGCACGCGGCCCGCGGGCCGCACGCGAAGCAGAGCAGATCGCCCGACGCCTGGACGATCCCACGCTGCTGGCGTTCGCCCTCAACGGAGTGTTCATGCAGTCCTGCACCCGGGCCGGGCTCGCGGCGAGACGGGACGCGATCGGCGCGGAGCTGGTCGCGCTGGCCGTACGACACGGCCTGGCGTCCTTCGAGGTACTCGGCCACCTGATCCACGTGCAGGCGCGCAGCGCACTCGGCGACTTCCCGGCGGCCGACGAGCACGCCGCCACCGCGGATCAGCTGGCCGAGCGCCACGAACGGCCGCTGGCGAGCGTCTTCACCCAGTGGTACCGGGCGCTGCGGTCGGCCGCCTCCGGGCAGATCGCACAGGCCGAGGCCGCATACCGGGCCGCCGCCGCCCGGCTGGACGGCGCCGGCATGCCCGGTGTCGAGCACGGTCTGCTGCCCCTCGCGCAGCTGTGCCTGCGCCTGGCCGACGGCAGCACGCCCGCACGGGAAGCAGCCGAACACGTCGATACCGATGCGGACTGGGGCCCGTACCGCCCCTGGGCCGAGGCCTTCATCCCGCTGCACACCGGCCTTCGCACCGAGGCTCAGGCGATGCTGCGCGCTTTGCCGGAGCCGCCCGCGGACCTGCTGTACGAGGCGCTGTGCTGCCTGGAGGCAGCAGTGGCGCTGGAACTCGGCGACCGGGTCGTACTGGAGCGGCTTCACACCCGGCTGCGGCCGGCCGCAGGCGAACTCGCGGGTGCGGGCAGCGGCCTGATCACCCTCGGTCCTGTGGACCGGTGGCTCACCGCCATCAAGCACGCGCTCGACTGACGTGCTCGCAGGCGGACCCGGCTTGCGGCTCTCAGTGCACGGGCGTGCCCGGCCATCTCCTCCTACGTCACCGGCGCCAGGCCGCGGGCGGTCCCGGTCCGCTCGTACGCGTGGCCCGCGCGCAGCAGCGCGGCTTCGCCGAGGGGCCGGCCCATGAGCTGCATGCCGATCGGCATGCCTGCCGAGTCCTGCTCTACGGGCAGGGTCAGCGACGGTACACCGGTGATGCTCGCCGGGGCCGACAGCCGTACATACGCGTCGGAGACGCTCTCTTCCGTGCCGTCGTCCCAGGTCACGGTGGACTGGCCGGCCTTCACGGCCGTGAGGGGCACGGTCGGCGCGGCGACCATGTCGACCGTGTCGAGCATGCGCTGCCAGGCCTGCCGCATGAGCGTGCGGGCGCGCTGGGCGCGCAGGTAGTCCCCGGCGGACATGAGTTCGCCCGCCTCCAAGAGGACGCGGACGTCCGCCGCGTACAGCTCGGGCACCGTCCGCAGCGTCCGCTCGTGGTAGGCGGTGGCCTCGGGCACCATCAGTCCCCACTGGGTCGCCTGGATGTAGCGCGTCATCGGGATCTCCACCTCGACGAGCCGCGCGCCGAGCGCCTCCAGTCGGCCGATCGCGTGCCGTACGGCGGCCTCTACCTCGGAGTCGACCCGGTCGAAGTAGTAGTTTCCCGGCACGCCGATCCGCAGCCCCGTCAGGTCCGTGCCGGGTCCGGGCCGGTAGTCCACGGGCGGTGCCGGAAAGGAGGCGGGGTCCCGAGGGTCGTGGCCGACCAGGGCGCCCAGCACCAGCGCGGCGTCCTCCACCGTGCGCGTGATGGGCCCGACATGGTCGAGCGACCAGGCCAGCGCGGTGATGCCGTGCCGGGAGACCAGCCCGTACGTCGGCTTCAGGCCGACCACTCCGTTCAGTGCGGCGGGCACCCGGATCGACCCTCCGGTGTCGGTGCCCAGTGCGAACGCCGCCGCCCCGGCGGCCACGGCGACGGCCGACCCGCCGCTGGAGCCGCCGGCCACCCGGCCCTGGTCCCAGGCGTTACTGGTCTGCGGCGTGGTCAGGCCGTAAGCGAACTCGTGCGTGTGGGTCTTTCCGACGAACACCGCGCCGGCTGCCGCCAGTCGTGCGGCGACCGCGCTGTCCGCCTCCGCCCGGTGGTCCGCGCGTACCCGGGAGCTTGCCGTGGTCGCCGTCCCGGCCACGTCGATCAGGTCTTTCAAGCCCGCGGGGATGCCGTGCAGCGGCCCCCTGACGCCGTCGGCGGCGACCTCGTGCGCAGCCTGCCGCGCCACGTTCCGCGCCTGGTCGGCCGTCACCAAGGTGTAGGCCCGCAGGCGGGGTTCGACCCGCTCGATACGTTTCAGCACGGAGTCCACCAGCTCGACCGGGGACAGCTGCCGGGTCCGTACGGCCTCGGCCGCGTCGGCGACGGAGAGTTCATACGGCTGCATCGAGCCGCTCCTCTCCCGCACACGCGCGGTAGGCGGCGGACGGCGGCGTATCGCCGAAGTCCAGCTCCCGCAGGACGGAGACGACGGACAGCATGTGGTCGGCGGTGGCCGCCACCGCCGAGTGGCGCTCGGGGGACAGCGAGAGCCCGGATCGTGCGGCCCAGCGGGCCGCCTCCGGTGGCGCGAGGTCAGCGGCGGACATGTCTGTGCCCTTCCTGAACTTCCTGATCGGGCTGAGCGGCGACTGCAGCTCCGCCTTAAAGCTAACAGCTTGCGTTAGTCGACGGCAGAGCCTACGGTCCCTTAAGGCAAACCAATTGCTTTTGAGGTGAAGGAAACCGCCACCATGCGCACATCACCGCTCACCGGGACCGTCCCGCCGTCGGCCACCTTCCCGTCCTGGACCGTCGGCGACATCACTGTGCATCGCGTCGACGAGATCCCGCTGCCCCCGCAGACCGGCCCCTGGCTGCTGCCGGGCGCCACCGCGGACGTCGTGTCCCAACAGGACTGGCTCCGGCCCGACTTCGCGGACCACGACGGGGTCCTACGCCTCGACAGTCACAGCTTCGCGCTGGTCGTGGACGGACTGCGTGTTCTCGTCGACACCGGCATCGGCAATGGCAAGACACGGGCGAACCCGGCATGGCACAACCTCCGTACCGACTACCTCGCACGCCTCACGGACGCCGGATTCCCCCCGGAATCCGTTGATCTGGTGATCCTGACCCATCTGCACACCGACCACGTCGGCTGGAACACCCGGGCGGCGGACGGCGCATGGGTGCCCACGTTCCCCAATGCCCGCTACCTCACGGCGAAGGTCGAGTACGACTTCTGGGCCGGGTACGACATGGACGCGGCGCGGCGAGTCATGTTCCGCGACTCCGTGTACCCGATCGAGGAGGCGGGCCTGCTCGACCTCGTCGACGTGCCGGCCGAGGGTGCCGCCGTCGCCGCCGGACTGCGCCTGGTGCCCGCCCCCGGGCACACCCCCGGTCATGTCGCCGTCCAGGTGGGCGGCGGTGACGCCACGGCCCTGATCACCGGGGACAGCGTCCATCATCCGGTTCAGCTGGCGCATCCGGGCATCGGCAGCTGCGTCGACATCGACCCCGTACAGGCGGAGGCGACCCGCCGCTCGCTGCTCGCCTCGCTCGCCGACTCCGGCACGCTCGTGCTCGGTACCCACTTCCCCTTGCCGACCGCCGGCCATGTGGTCACCCGGGGGGACACCTACCGGCTGGAGCCGGTACGCGCCGACGGCCGCGCCATCGCCACGGTCTGACCGTGCGTCCCGTGCGTCCCAGTTCACCAGGCGGCCCTGGTCCTGCCGCCGGTGAGTGCCGCCAGGAGATCGGCGCGTGCGGGGCCCGTACGGGATGTCCTCGCGGCCCGTACCGCCATCGCGGAGAAGTGGTCCTGCAGATCCCGGGCGAGGCCCGCCGAGTCGAGTGCCGGTCCCGCCGGCACGGCGGCCGACGGCGCACCGGACCGTGCCCAGCGCCGCGTCCGGTGCCGTTCCTCCCAGTCCGCGACGCGCCGGTAGACCGGCGTCAGAGCTTCCTCGGTGAGCCGGTCGAACCGTACGGCGACCTCGTCCGGAGGACCGCCGTCCCGCACGGCTTGACGCAGCAGCAGGGCGTGCAGCACGCCCATGGACGGACTCAGTCCGAGCAGCGGGTCGGTGGCCGCCCAGGCGTCGCCGACGCTGACGACGCCGGTCGCCACCGGCCGCCCGCCGAGGACGAACCGTCGGTAACGGCCCTTCACCTGCGAGGTGATCCGCACGCCAGGCAGCGGGCTGCCGACCGGCCGCGGCATCATGAGCTCGTACAGGGCCGCCGCCCGGTTCCAGGCGAGGGGTCCGGCCAGGCGGCGCAGCTCGCGGTCCTGGTCGTCGATGCCCAGCGTCATCGACCAGGTCCGCTCACCGGCCGACAGCACGGCCACGCAGACGCCGTCGAAATGGCGCACCGACCACCCTGCGTGGTGCGCACCGGTGCCCGGTGGCGCGGCGAAGCGCCGCGTGTAGAGGCGGAACCCGGCGTTCGGCCGCTCCTCGGCCGGCTGCGGGGCGCCGATCCCGCCCAGCATCGCGGCCATCTGGGAGTCACGTCCCGCCGCGTCGACCACCAGATCGCTGAGAAGCGTCTCGCCGGTATCGGTGCGGACGCCGCGCACATGCGGTCGGCCGGGTGTGCGCTCCCAGCCGGCCAGCAGGGCGCCGACGCCGACCCCGTGCACGGTGGTGACGCCGTCCGTACGGGACAGCTCCGCGGCCAGCGCCGAAGTGGCGGCCGCGCGGGTCGCGACGACATGCGCACCCGCCGCGGTGACGGCGCCCGCCGAGAGGAGTCCCCGGGCGGCGCCCGGCAGTTCGTCCGACAGCAGCCGCAACGCCTCTCGCAGGAGCAGCAGATGGGGTCCGTCCGCGCCGCGCGGCGTGCCGCTCGGCGCGGTGCCGGCAGAGACCGCCGGCTCGGCGGGCCGGCGGCGGTCCAGAACGGTCACCTCATGGCCCTCCGCGGCCAGCAGCAGCGCGACCATCGAGCCCGCGGGACCTGCCCCGCACACCACGACACGCATCTACCGGCCCTCCGTCGAGCACGGATGTTGTCGGTGGTGGTGGGATCTGGGCATGTGAAGACCTTCAGTGTGAGGAATGTGGGGGAGGGTCAGGCAGTCGGCGAGTCGGCCGAGGGCTCGGTCTGCGGGGGCCCGGACTCCGTACCGCAGGCCGTACGGGAAGGCGGCACTGCGGCCCCGTGTTCCCGGCGCCCCTGGTGGGCCAGTACCGCCCCGACGACGACGAGCCACCCGCGGCCGTTCCGGCGCCCTCGGGCGAGGATGACGACCGCGAGGGCGATCACGACGACGCCGATCATCGCCCCGGAGTAATTGATCTGCATGGAGAAGGACTTCCCGCTCTGTCCGAATGCCCGGTCTGGGTACGAGGCGTGCCTCGCGACGCTTGCCACGAGGAAACGGCCCTTCGGGTTCACCGGAGTGCGGGGCGGTGGGCCGAGTGCCGGTCTTCCGCGAGATGCCGGGTTAGCCTGCCCAGGGGGTGTGGATCACGTGACTGCGGAGGGGGAGAGCATGGGGCCACGTGAGAGAGCCGCGCTGGGGGATGTGCTGGAGGCCGCGCGGGACCGGGCGTTCGTGGGACGGGCGGCCGAACTCGCCCTGTTCCGGTCCGCGTTGACGGGCGATTCCGGAGCGTGCCCCGTGCACTATCTGCACGGCCCCGGAGGAATCGGCAAGTCGACTCTTCTCCGTCGGTTCGCGCGCGAGGCCCGTCGGGCGGGGCGTCCCGGCGACGGACGCCGGTCTCTTCCCGCACGACGTGGTCCGCGAGGCACTCGAGGCCGATCTGCGCTGGCGTGACCCCGACGGCTTCGCCGACATGCACAGAACTGTTCACCAGCAGCTCGTTGAGCGCGTCCGCACCGCGCCGGACGAACAGATGCTCCCGGCCACCAGCGCGCTGCTCTACCTCTACCGCAGGGAGGCCTCGGCGAACTTCTGCAAGGGGCGCGAAGGCGGCGGCGTCGAGGACGACCTGTACGAAGGGGGCCATGTCGAGGACGGGCCGTACGGCGGGGCCGACCGGGGACGTGTGCTGGAGCTGGCGGAAGCTGCCGAGGGCGAGGCGTCCGCGGCCGTCTGCCGGTTCTGGCTCGACCGGCAGCCCGAGGCGTTTCGCGTCTACCGCTCCACGCGGACCGGCGAGATCGTCGCGTTCTTCGCGTGGCTGCGGCTGCGGGAGCCGCTGGGCACCGACATCGACCCAGTTGTCGACGCCGCCTGGGCGCATGCGCGATCCGCAGCTCCGCTGAGGCCCGGCGAGCACATGGCGCTGGCCCGTTTCTCCGTGCACCTGCCCGCCCGCGGTCCGCTGCGCGGCCTGGCGCCGGCGAACCTGATGAACTGGCGTGCACTGGGTGAGATCCTGCAGGCCGACCGGCTGGCCTGGACGTTCTTCGTCATGCGCGACGACGGGTACTGGGACGACTACATGCGCCACTTCGCCATGCCGCCCGCCGCCCGTCGACCCTGCCTCGGGCAGCACACCTATGCGCTGTTCAGCCACGACTGGCGGGCTCAACCGGTCAGCCCGTGGCTGGCGGCCAGGTCGAACGCGACCCTGTCCGACGCCCAGGGAACCAGGACGCCGCCTCGCTCGCGGGAACACGACGACGAACTGGCGGTGCTGTCCAGACCGGAGTTCGACACCGCGATCCGCGACGCCCTGCGCACCCTCCGCCGTCCGGACGCGCTCGCCGACAACCCCCTCAACCGCAGCCGCCTGGTCACCGAGAGCGGGACGACTCTGGCCGGACTGCTCGCCTCTGCCATCGACGACCTCCGAGGAGGGCGCTCCGGCGACAAGCACCACCGTGCCCTCACCACGACCTACCTCGCGGGAACCCCGACCCAGGAGGCGGCCGCCGAACGCCTCGGCGTCCCGTTCAGCACCTATCGCAGACACCTCGCGAGCGGGATCGACCGCCTCACCGACCTCCTGTGGCGCAGCGAGCTGAAGGGAACGAGGATCACCGCGTCCGGCTAGCCGGCGCTGCGGCCGGTCAGCCGGCCGTACCGGGTCCCTCCAGCGCTTCCCCGACCAGACGGTGTGCGTATGCGGCGGTCAGACCGTCGGGACGGAAGAGGATGCGGTACATGATCGGTGCCACGACCCGGTCGATGACGGTCTCGACGTCCGGGGTGTCCTCGCCGCGCTCCGTGGCCCGGTCGCGGACGATGCCGATCTGCTCGGCCGCGTACGCCGAGCACCGGCCCGCGTTGTCGCCGTCGGGGTCGCCGAGCAGCGCGTCGCGGATGTAGGCGCGGCCCGCGGGAGAGGCCATCTCGTCGAGGAACTGCTCGGCCCAGTTCCGCAGGTCCGCCGACAGGGATCCGTGGTCCTCCGGCGGGGCCTCCGGACGCAGGCGCTCCACGGCGACGTACGACAGCAGTTCCTGAAGGTCGCCCCAGCGGCGATAGATCGTCGAGGGAGTGACGCCGGCACGGGCAGCGACCAGGGGAACGGTCAGCGCCGGCCGGCCCACTTCGGCTTCCAGCTCACGTACCGCCGAGTGGACCGCCGCCTGAACGCGGGCGCTACGGCCGCCGGGGCGCACCATCGATTTGCGACTCATGCATCTATCTTAAAGCAAAGATATTGCTTCATGGCGAGAGTCTAGCCTCACTAAGGCAAACCCATTGCTTTAATTGAGGATTCCACACGCGAGCGCTCATCGCAGCCCGGGTCCCGGCCGCTCCGGCGGCCGGCATGGCGGCCGGGGTCCTCGTGGCCACGTTCCCGACCTCCACCGTGTACGTCGTGCTGATGCTCGTGTTCACCGCGAGGGCCGTCGCCGCCGCGCTCTCTCCCGAGACAGCCCGCCCGCACGCCGGGGCCTGGCACTCCTTGCGCCCGCGCGTCACCGTGTCGCCCGCGGCCCGCCGCGCCTTACTGCTCAGCTGCGGCCCGGCCTTCGTCCGCCTGCTGGCTCCCGACGCCCCGCGCGCGGCGGGCGGCATGGGTCTTCTTCACTCTGGCCCTGTCAGCGGCCCACACGGTGTGGGCCGCGTGCGGACTGCGAGCCGTGATCGCCATGCTCCTCGGCTGCGCCGCGGTCCTGCCCGCCGTGTTCACCGCGGCTGTGCTGGCCGGCATCGCCTTCGGCGCGGTGTCGCAGGGCTCGCTGCGCATGGTTCTCGCCCCGGTCCCGCAGCCGGACCGGAGCACCCGCGGTGGGCGCGGGCCTGCTCACCGAGCTGTCCGGGCGGCGGACCGTGGCCCATGTGTACGCCGCCCTCGTCGCCCTGCTCGCCACGCCGCGGCGGTCACCCTCGCCGTGGCACCGCGCCGCGGGACCGCGTTCGCCACGCGGCCGCCTCAAGGTTCAGGACCGGACGACACCGCGAGCGTGGAGGGTGTCGCGCAGTGACCGCAGAGCGTAGTGGCTGCGTGATTTGACGGTGCCCGGTGGGATGCCGAGGTGTTCGGCGGCCTGCGCGACGCTGTAGCCGCGGAAGTACGTCAGGGTGAGCACCTCCCGCTGGGCAGGGGTGAGCAGGCTGAGCGCGTCCAGCACGATCTGCGTGCTGAGAATGCGATCGATGGCATCGTCGACCGACAGATCGAGATCCTCGATGGCCCGGGTCTCCGACGGCCGGATGACCTGAGCGCGGTAGTGGTCGATGGCGAGGTTCCGCACCACGGTGAACAGCCAAGGACGGATGGACACCGGGTCCGTATTGGCGGAGGCGAATTGCCGCCACGCGCGAGCAGTGGCTTCCTGCAGCAGGTCTTCCGCCTTGTGCCAGTCGCCGCCCAGTAAACGAGCGGCGTAGCGCATCAGCGGGGTGGCGTGGTGGTGGTAGAGGGCACGTACGAATTCCTCGCAGTCGTCGGACCGTGGGGCGCCGGGACCGGGACCGGGTATCGATGTTCCGGCTTCCGAAGTGCGATTCATGTTCCGTCACCCTTTGCTCATCAGTGGACCTGTTCTCCTCATTCGCCGGTGCCGCCCCGCGCGAGCGTCTCCACGAGCTGAGCCCGGGTCGGGCCTGTCCGAGTGGAGAGGGTGGCGTCGGCCGCCACCGCGGAGAACCGGGCCAGCAGAGCGCGGGCGAGACCGGCCGGTTTCGTGTCCGGTCCGGGCAGCGCCTCGGGTACGGCAGCTGCCTCGGGAAGGCCCTCGTGGCTCCCTGGGCCGTCCGAGGACCCGTCTCCTGCCTGCAGTCCTTCCTCCCAGTCGGTGATCCGGTGGTGGAGCGGCGCCAGCAGATCCTCGGTGAGGCGGTCGAACCGTATGGCGACCTCCTCCGGGCCGCCTTGCCGCACGGCGTCCCTCAGCAGGACGGCGTGCAGCAGCCCCATCGACGGCCCCAGACCGAGCAGGGGATTGATCGCGGCCCACGCGTCGCCCACGCTCGCCGTTCCGGTCGCCACCGGGCGGCCACGCAGGACGAACCGCCGGTAGCAGCTCTCCAGGCGTGAGGTGACCCACACACCGGGAAGAGGGCTTCCGCCGAGGCGTGGCAGCAGCGGCGCGTACAGCCTGGCCGCCCGGTTCCACGCGGACAGTTCCGCGAGCAGGTACAGCTCGAGGTCTTCGTCTCCGATGCACAGCGTCATCGACCAGAGCCCGTGGCCTGCGGACAGCACACCGACGGAAACGCCGTCGAAGTGGTGAAGAGACCACCTCGCCCGTCCGGCGCAGGTCTCAGCCGAACCGAAATGGCGGGTGTAGAAACGAAACCCGGTGTCCTGGCGTTCCTCCAGCGGTCGGGGCGCGCCCACCTCGCTCAGCAGCCTGACCATCCGAGACTCGCGCCCGGCCGCGTCGACGACCAGATCGGCGAGCACGGCCTCGCCCGCGTCCGTCAGGACCCCTTGGATGTGCGGTCTGCCGGGGATACGTTCCGTTCCGGTCAGCAAGGAGACGACACCGACTCCGCGTGCGGTCCTGACCCCACGCGCACGTGACAACTCCTCGCTCAGCACGGACGAGACGACCGTGCGGTGCGCGACCAAGTCCGGTCCCCCCGCGACGGCGGTGCTCGCCGAGGCCAGTTTTCGGGCGGTCTCGGGCAGCTCGCGGGACACCATGCGCATGGCTCCGGGAAGCATCAGAACAGGAGCTTCCTCGGTCGCGCCCAGCCGGTCGGACACGGTCCGGGGCAGCCCCAGGGCGCCCGAATCCGCCGACGAGGTGAGGAAAGGCCGCTGGTCCAAAACCGTTACCTGATGGCCCTCCGCCGCCAGCAACAGGGCAACCACCGCGCCCACCGGACCCGCACCGCACACCAAGACATGCATCACACAGCCCTCCGCCGATCTGGACGGTGTGAGCATGTCGGCTTCCGCTGCTCACTTCCCAGACCGGTTTCCTGCTCAAATGTCCGGTGAGCGCGTCGTTCGTTGTTCGCGTGTCATCTGTCTGGGCACGCCGACCTGTCCCCTCGTGGAGAGTGCCGCCGCGGCTCTCGGGGGGCGTGAACACTGCCTGGATCGGGGCGGTATATGGGGCGGCGAACTCGGCCGTCCTCGTGGTCGTGCGAGTCGGCGGCCTCGGGCGTGAGCAGCAGGATGCGTGATCCCACTCCGATCCACAAGCACGCCGGCCCCGTTCATGTTTCGCCCGTCATGGTGCGACCTGTCGAGTGGCGGTATCGCCTGCCGTTCGGGAGGCGGCGAGCAGGACGGCGCCCAATTGCACCGCGACCAGCCTGCGGATCTCGATCGCGGGGCCCGGGGACTCGGCCTCGGCTTCCCCGAACCAGCGGTCGAACCGCTCTGTGAGCAGGCGGTGCTGCGCGCGGATGGCCGGTGTCGGGTTGCCCGCGGCGACCTCGGCGTCGAGCATGCGCAGGAACACCCCGAGCAGGCGGAGCCGCAGCAGATGCACCGCCTGGCGGCTGTCGAACTCCTCGGCGAGCGTGGCCGGCCGGTCGAGGCCGGCCGGCGCTTCTGCCCGTTCGGCGAGCCTGCGCAAGGTCTCCAGCGTGCTCTCGGTGGAGCGGCGGAACGGCGACCGCACCGTGAGGTCGTCCGAGTCGGCTCGCAGGGCCGCCTGGAGCGTCTCGACCAGCTCACGCCGGGCCGTCGCCCCGGCGGTGGCGATCTCCTGGTGGGTGCGGCCCGATCCGGTCCGGTCGGACACACGCGCGTCGGCCCAGTAGGGCACCTCGGTCACCAGGTGGAGCGCACCGAACCGGGCCGCGTAGTCGGCGCTGCTGCCGCCCGCCCCGAACGCGGCGGCCACCTGCGCCCCACTCGGAGTGGTGTGGACGGCCGGGGCGATCGGTTTCGAGCCGGGCAGTTCCGGCTCGCCGTGATGCAGTGGGAGGCCTTGCAGGCCGGGCAGTTCGGCCAGTTGCCCGGCGAGCGGCGCATCGTCGCGGTTCAGGTAGAAGTACGCCCCCTGGTACTCCCCGTTGTGCAGGGAGCAGACCAAGGACGGTTCCACCTCGTCCATGAGCCGCATCAGCGCCGCCGTCTCCGGCAGGGTGCGGTCGAAGCAGTAGTCCTCGTCGATCAGCGGGAAGGTCCACTCGACCTGGTCGGGCAGATCGGGCCGGTAGAAGTGCTCGACGTAGGCGCGGCAGTCGCAGGCGGCGCGAACGCTCTGCCCGGCCGCGCCGGTACGTCCGTCGGAGCTGGTCGTGGTGTCAGGCCGGCCCGGCCGACACCGCGTTCCCGTCCCCGTCCCTCTCCCCGGTCGGGGACGGGAGCGCGGAGCCCTGCAGCTCGTGGTGCCACAGCAGGTCGCTCATCCGCTCCAGCGCGGACGTGAGATGCCGCCGGTACGTGCTGAAGGGCAGCCCCAGCCGCTCCGCCGCCGCCTCCTGGGTGGGCGCTCCTCTGAAGTAGGTGGCGGTCACCGCACGATGGCGCTTCTCGCCGCCCCGTTCGCCGAGCAGGCCCTCGGCGGCGGCCGCCAGAACCTCGGACAGGACGCGCCCACTGTCGACGACCAGCCGGCTGTGGTTGAGCGGATTACCGGCGAGGGCCGCCGGTTTGCGCAGCGTACGCAATCCTTCCCGGACCGCCGCGTCGAACTCGAGCCGTGACAGCACGACCAGCCCGCCGTCCGCCGGCGACGGCGAAGGGGGCATGGCTGCGCCCGACAGCATCGCGGTACTTTTCTCCTGCAGCCAGGCGTCAGCCGGCTGCGCGCGCCAGTCGTGGGCGAACAGCGCGTAGCGGTGGTCGCCGACCGCGGGCCGTTCGTCGGCGGGCAGCATGTTGAGGTCCCGCAGATAGTCGTTCCAGGATCCGTTGTCCTGGAACACGGCGTACGACCAGGTGAGCCGGTCGGCCCGGACATATTCCGCGGTGGCACGCCACTGCATGAACGTCATCGGCGCCGACGGACGCTGGTACTCCTCGGGATACACCGAGAAGCGGGCCAGTGCCAGGTGCTCGCCCGGTCTGAGCGGCCCGTTCGCCCGCGCGTGCCGCCAGGCCGCGGCGACCACGGGATCGACGTCCAGGCCTTCCGGCTCCTCGATGCGCAGCCAGGCGGAGAACGCGAGGACCTCACCGGTCCGGTTCGACCGGTACACGCGGAACTCCTCGGGCCGGCGGTCCAGCCAGAAGGCGGCGACCGCCGCGGATTCTTCGCCCTCGGCCCTGCGCGTCAGCTCCAGCACGCGCTCGCGATGGGCCGGAGCGTACGGCTGGTCCTCGACCAGACCCACCTCACGCCAGCCGTTGAACTCCGACATGTGGCCGTCACTGCGGTAGAGGTAGGTCAGCGCGCCGGTGGCCTGGAGTATCCGGGACTCGGGCGCGGAGCTGAGCCGATCGAGGAAGTACCGGCGCATCTGCCCGTGCATCGCGGCGAACCCCTCCGGGTCCCGCCACCGCAGGTCCGCCTCCAGCGACTCTCTGACGACGTCGTGCGGGAAGAGCCCGGCGGCCGACGTCTCGACGTACGGCTGGGCGCGCAGCCAGGAGAACAACCCCGGCGCGCTGTCACCCATGAGAGCCCGTAACAGGGACTCGGAGGTGACGTAGGCGTGGGCGCAGATCTCGAGTGCCCGGCGGTGCAGGGGACTCGGTGTGTCCCCGATGAGCAGGGGCAGGAGGAAGGCGACAGCGTCCTGATCGGGTCGCCAACTGGGCGCGGATGCCTCGTCCTTCACCGCGAGGGCGGCCGCCAGGGCGAGTGCGAGCGGGTTGCCGCCGGTGAACGACAGCAGCGTGGTGTGGACTTGGGACGGTACGCCTCGCGCGGTGAGGAACGCGGCGGCGTCCGCGGGCGCCAGGTTCCGCAGGGACGTCACCTGCAACAGGCCGTCCCAGCCGGGATCGGCGGCCCAGCGCGGGTCGGGGGCGACGCGCCCCGCCACGACCACGATCGCGCCGACGGGCAGCCGTGGCAGGAAACGTTCCCACAGCCAGCCCTCGAGTCCCTGGCACTTCTCGAAGGTGTCCACGAGCAGCACCACTCCCGAAGCCATCACCTCTGGTCCGGCCGCCTCCGCGAAGCCCTCCGGCGTCGGGGTGACGGTCCGGCCGTCCACCTCGACGACCGTACGGCCCGACCCGTGGGCCTCTCTGGCGAGCCGGCGCAACAGCGTCGACTTGCCGATACCGCCCGGCCCGTGCAGGTAGTGGATGGGACAGGCGCGCGCGTCGCCTGCCAACGCGGCCCTGAACAGCGAGAGTTCCGCCTGGCGCCCGACGAAGGCGCGGTCCCGGCCGGCGGCCAGGGTGTCGTCGATGACGCCTTCGCCCCTGCTCATCGATTCCATGATCTCTCCCCCCGGCGAGCACTCCGCCCCAGGTTACGGCGTACCCGTCCATGCCATGGACTGGAACGGCGTAGCGCGAACCCTGACCGCGACCCCTGGCAGAGAGCGGCGGAGCACCGCTCGGCCGCGCCGCGGTAACCCGCCTCCTGGCCGCGCGGCCCGTGCCGCCGGGTTCATTGAACCCGTACTCCCGGTCGGCCGTTGTGCGCAGCGTGCCCCACGCCCTCGCGCATCCGCAGCGACGGTACGCCTTACCCGGCGGTACAGCCGGAGACCGGAAAGATAGCCATGTCATTCGTACCCTTCCCTGCCTATCGGCAGAGCCTGCCCCCCGACTACCACGCCGACGAGAAGCGCCTCGTCGACGACATGGAGGGCTTCATGCGCGGCCGAGTCCGGGACGAGGGCGCCGGCCGGGCCCTGCGCGGCGCGCACGCCGAATCGTTCGGCCTGGTGGCGGGCGAGCTCGAAGTGCTCGACGGCCTGCCGAAGCAGTACGCCCAGGGCCTCTTCGCCCACCCCCGCACGTACGACGCCGTGGTCCGGTACTCGAACGGTGTCGCGCACATCCGGGCGGACCGGTATCTCGGTCCCATCCTGGGCATGGGCATCAAGCTCTTCGGCGTACCGGGACGGTCGCTGCTGGACGGCGAGAACAGCGGAACGCTCGACATCCCGCTGGTCAATTCCCCGGTGTTCTTCTCGAACACGGCGCACGACTACCTCACGACCCAGCGACTGCTGGAGGACCTGCCGGACTCGCTGGCCACCACGGCATCGCGCAACAACGTCCTGCGCAACCTGCTCACCAGCGGCGGAACGGCCGAACCGGACGCCTGGCGATGGGACGAACTGCTTGCTTTCGTATCCCTCCTGGGTATCGAGAGGCAGCACCTGTTCCTGTACCGCTACTACAACATCGGCGCCATCCGCTTCGGGCGCTACATCGCCCGGCTCCGTATCGCTCCCACGACGGTCACGACCGGCTCCGTGGTGCACCGCCGCATCGACACGGACGCCGAGGACGAGCCGTTCCGCAGGACGCTCGTGGCCGAGACCGCCGAGCGTGCCCACACCTTCACGCTGGAGGCCCAGCTGTGCGCGGACCTCTCGACGACGCCGGTGGACAACAGCTCCGTGGCCTGGCCGGAGGAACTCTCCCCCTTCCACGCGGTCGCGCGGCTACGCGTTCCGGCCCAGGACATCTCGGACGAGCGCAACATCGAGGCCGCTGACGCGACCGCGATCAACCCCTGGCGTACGCGGCCGGAGCACGAGCCGCTCGGCGAACTGAACCGCCTCCGCAGGGAGGTCTACCGTCGCTCGGCCGAACTGCGGCGCCGTATCAACAAGCAGCCGCGGCGCGAGCCCTTCTCACCCGCCGACGCACTGAAGGCCGCAAAGCGCTGAAGGCACCGAACCATGCGGTGTCCCCCACCGTAGGACCAAGCGGAAGAAGCCGCGCCCTCGGCACACGCTGCCCATGTCCGGCCTCTCCATGTCGCTGATCCCCCTCGCGCACGAGCCGCATCGACCGCCGTGCGGAGGGGCCACCGCTGAGGTAAAGACAAGGGAGCGAACGTCGTGACGGACGTGTTGACGGACATAGCGGCCCAGCTGGCCAACTGCCGTTCCTACGGGCTCGGTTGGGGAGCGGAGGAGCGCCAGGACGAGGATTTCACCTACTACCGCAGCGGATTGGCGCATCCCCATCTCAACGGAGTGCTGCGCTTGCGGAGCACGAAGCAGGCGGGGCTCGCTGTCGAACGCGTCACCGAGCGTCTGGCCGGGGTCCCGTGGATGTGGTGGGTGGGGCCCGACAGCGCGCCGGGCGTCGCGGACGTACTCGCCGAGCACGGGGCGGCGAGGGTCGGCGAGGTACCGGTCATGGCCATCCGGCTGGACCGGCTCGCCGAGCTGGACGGGCCTGCTGGCCTGAAGATCGAGACGGTCCACGGCGCCGAGGCGCTCGCCGAATGGGTGCACGCCTACAGCCCGTCCTTCGGTGTCGACCCGCACCTTTGGGACGGCTCGCTGCGCATCGAGGCCGGACGGCCGGACGCCGCCCGCATCGTCCGGCTGGCCGGACGGCTCGACGGGGAGGTGGTGGGGACCGCCCTCATGCTCGAAGCGCACGCAGTGGCGGGCATCTACGTGGTCACGACTGCCCAGGCGCACCGCCGCCAGGGCATCGGCGCGGCTCTGACCTCGGCGGCTCTGCGCGTCGGCCAGGAACGCGGACTGCGGGTCGGCACCCTCCAGGCGAGCGAGATGGGGGAGCCGGTCTACCTGCGGATGGGATTCGAAACGGTGGCGAAGTACCAGCTGTTCCAGCTGCCGACGCCCTGACGACGTCCTGCCCCCTGATCCGTTACGGGGCTCTGCGGACCGGTCGGCCGACTCAACAGGCGTCCCCGCCTCGGGGATGGGCCGGTAACGCTCGTTGCCTCATCGAGGCCTGGGGAAGCGTCACTCCCTCTGCCGGGACCGGAGGTCAGAGCCAGCACCCCCGCGGGCCCCACCGCGTTTCCGGCCGGTGCGGCCGGACTCTCCGCGGCCGAAGAGAACTGACCCTCATTCGCCACATTCCAACATCGCGATGAACCGGTCCGGTGAGGCTGCCGTAGGGCTTCCTGAATCGCTCGCATACAGCCATTCACCCGCGCGCTCACCGCACTCTGGAAGAGAGAAATTCCATGACAGCTGTCTTCGTCCACGGGGTACCCGAGACCAGCGGTCTGTGGGACCGATTGCGAGCCCGCCTGAGCACCGACTCGGTTGCCTTGCGCCTTCCGGGCTTCGGCGGCGCACCCCGCCCTGATGGACTCAAGTCGACGATGGACGAGTACGCGCACTGGCTGGAGGCAGAACTGCGAAAGCTCGACAGGCCGGTCGACCTGGTGGGACACGACTGGGGAGCTCTTCTCGTGGCGCGTGTCGCCACCAGGTCCACCATCGTTCTGCGCAGCTGGGCGATGGACGGGGCCGGCATCCTCCACCCCGACTACACCTGGCATGACATTGCCCAGCTCTGGCAGACGCCGGGCTCAGGCGAGGCCTGGGCGTCGGCCACGCTGGGCGTTTCGGATCCCGGCAACCCTCTCAGCGCCGCCGCTCAGCTCACTTCGGCGGGCGTTCCGGAGGCTGATGCCCGGGTGATGGGCGAGAGCTTTGATTCGGCGATGGCCTCATCCATTCTCTCCCTGTACCGGTCCGCGCTGCCCAATCCGTTCGCACACTGGGGGGACCGGCTGACCTCTCCGACAACGGCCCCGGGCCTGGTCATCCACGCGACCCTCGACCCGTACGACGACGCTGTCCCCGCAAGCGCGACGGCCGCCATCCTCGGAGCGCGTTTCGAACCCCTCGAAGATCTCGGCCACTGGTGGATGCTTCAGGACCCCGACACAGCCGCCGCCGCTCTGGAGAAGTTCTGGGCAGACCTGGACGTGTGATCCACCACGAACGCCAACGCCACCGCATCTGCCGACGGAAACCGCTCGACCACCTCACCGAGGCGCGGAACGTCCAATTCGGCAGACATTTCACGGTCCGGCCGGCACGCGCGGTCACCGTCCTTCTCGGCGACAGCACTCGGGTGGCGGACATTGGCCGCCAGTGACCACGGCACGCTCATGCGGCCGTCGGCAGTGTCTCGGCCAGGAGAGCGAAACCACGAACGAGACACACACGGTGAGCCCCGGTTGACGCTCACCACCCGTCCGTACGTCCGACCCATCCACGACGCCAACGCGAGGACTTCATGCGCATTCTCTTTTCGGGTACCCCTGCCTTCGGCCACGTGCTGCCCATGCTCGCTCTGGAGAGGGCGGCACGGCACGCCGGTCATGCGACAGCCATGCTGACGCACGCCTCCATGGCAGAAGTTGTGGCCCCGGTCCCGGTACTGCACGCGGGCCCGACCGTGGAGGCTGTCCTCACCGAGGTCACCCGCCGTACCGGTGCGGACGCGGGTCAGGACATGTCTCCCGCGACAGCGGCCGAATTCTTCGGGGGCGTGCGCGTCGACCTGGGAGCGGAAGAAGCCGTCGCTCAAGCTCGTACCTTCGCTCCCGATCTCATCATCGTCGAAACGGCCGACTATCTGGGGCGCTTCGCGGCGGCCGTCCTTGATGTCCCTGTGGTCACGCACGGGGTGGGCATCGCCCTGGAGGAGCAGCTGGCGCACGCCATGGACGCCGCAGCGGCCACCCGGCTGTCCGCGCTCGAACTGACCCTTCCCGAGCCTCGCGCTTCCGTGGACCCGTGGCCCGCGTGCCTCCAGCGAGACACCTGGCAGCCGCCCGTAGGGCGCATCGCGATCCGGTCCGAGGCGTACGAATCCGAGGCACCTGAATCGGAGCCTCACGCGTCCGGGGCTCACGAAGGGGAGGACGAAAGCGAGGGGGCGAAACTGGCCTTCCCCGGCCGTGAAAACCTGCCTCGCGTGCTGGTCACACTGGGCACTTTCCTCGACGAGCCCGAACTCCTTGCCGCGATCGTGGACTCGCTGGCCGGGCCAGAGGTCAATGTCGTTGTCGCGGTCAATCCGTCCGCGCAGGCCAACACCGCGCCGACCGACCGTGCCGGGGTCCGGGTCGTCGGATTCGTTCCCATGCGCCGCCTCCTCGAAGGCGTGGACGTCGTGGTCGCCTCGGGCGGAGCCGGCACCGTACTCGCGGTCCTGGGCTCCGGAATTCCCATGGTGTTGCTCCCCAAGGGGCTGGACAAGCCGCTGAATGCCGAACGTGCGTCAGCGGTAGGAGCCGCGATAGTGGTGGACAGCCCCGATCAGACCGGCAAGGCGGTGACGAAGGTCCTGAGCGATGAGTCCTTCGCGCACGGCGCGTCCATGGTGGCTCAGGAGGTCGCGGAGATGAACTCCGTGGAGACCGTCCTCACCCTCCTGCTGGACCACTTGAGCTGAACCCGGCAGTCGCCGCAGTCGTCGGAGGGGGTCTCACCCGTGGTGCGGCCGCAGAGGATCACGTTGCCCGGCCAGGCTTTGAGGGTCGAGGGGATCCTGTAGTGGTACATCGGGGCGGCGCCGATCAGTACCGCGGCCTGCTCGGGGGTGTGGGCGTCGGGGTCGTCGAAGCCGGCGGTGTGCGCGTAGGCGGTGATGCGCGGGACGGGGGCGGCGGAGAGGTCGCGGTGGATCACCGTGCTCTGCGGGCGGGTCTGCCGGACCGTAGGGCCACGAAGTCCATCCCGGCGCGGTGGCTGCTCATGCCGATACACCGGGTCCCGGGAATCCAGAGGCCGCGCTGCGGGAGTGTGGGCCTCCGCGAGCCGCCCCCTCCCCGATAGCTGAATGCGAAGGACTTCGTGCGCTGGATGCAGATGGCGGACAAGCCGGTGCGAGTGCACTGGCGCCACAAGGCCAAGGGCATCACGGCGCCCACGAGGCCGCCTGGCGTGGCGAGCCCGGTACCGGGGACGCCGAATCCGGTGACGGGCAAGCCGACACCGGGACTGAAGTACGCGGCGTCGACCCGGGCGCACGCGGAGACCGTGCTCCGCTCCTTTTATGACTTCCAGCTGGAGGAGGGCACCGGCCCGCTGCTGAACCCGTTCCCGCTGGTCCGTTCCCGCCGCGGTGGCCGTGCGCATGCCCACCACCATCCTGGTGAGCCGTTTGCCCCGGTGCGGCAGGGCCGCTACCGACGGCGGGCAGTCCGGCGAGTCCCGCGGCGGATCCCGGACGCGATGTTCGACGCTCTGTTCGCGGCGCTGAAGTACTACCGGGATAGGGCTCTGCTGTCCTCGTGGATGTCCCCAGGGGGGCGAGCGGATGAGCTGCTGAGCAGCCGTCAACGGGATCCCGACCCCGGGCAGCAGGTCATTACGGTGGTGCGCAAGGGAAGCCGGAAACAGCAGGCCCTGCCAGCGGCGCCCGACACGTTCGTGTGGCTGCGGCTCTACCAGGAGGGCGCCTGGCGTGCGGGCATTCCGAGGGGAGCGGGCCTGTCGCTGTGGTGGACGCTGCGCAGGCCGTGGCGGCCGTTGAACTACCACGAGGCCCGGGCGATGATGATCCGCGCCCAGGCCCTGCTGGGGTCGAACTGGACCCTGCATGATCTGCGGCACACGGCGGCGTACCGGATGGCGCGCGATCCCGAACTGCCGCTCACCCACGTGCAGTGGGTCCTCGATCATGCTCATCTGTCCACCACACAGATCTATGTGGCGGCTGGGCTGGAGGAGATCGTGGAGGAGCTGCTGGCCTACCACGCGCGCCGGGCCTCACAGGCGGCACCGGCGCCCCTGCCTGCAGCCGGGTATGACCCGGCCAGCATCGACGTCCTGTTCGACAGGCCATGATGACCATCTCGACTCTCCACCAGGCCGGGGGCGGGACGGACACGGTCTCGCTGTCGGGCAGCGCGCACCGGGCGTGGGCGACGAAGTTCCCGCCGAGGCCGGTGCCGCTTGAATGGCCGGCGACGCCGGCGAGCGTCGACGAGGTGATCTCGGACCTGGAGCCGATGGTGGCGGCCGAGAAGTGTGAGATACGGACCAACCTCTGTGCGGAGTAAGGAAGTTGCTGTCGCGGCTGGGGCAGTTTCCTGGATCGTCGTGGCAGATGCGCTGGCAGGCGTCCGGCTCGGACGGACTTCGGCTGTGTACGTCTCGCTGCACAACCTAGTGCTGTGACCGCATAGGTTCGCCGGGTTGGCGGTAGGAGCGGGCAGTTGGATGCGCGGTGACGTCGAGAGTGGCGGGATCGCGATATCTGTCGGCGGATTAAGGCGTACCGGACGCTCGTGTGGCCGCTCTAAATTCGGCTCATGGAAGAGATCAGCTACCAGGCGGCCGACGACTGCACCCTGCACGCCGCCGTCACCGGAGAGGGGCAGGCCCTTGTCCTTATGCATGCCGGCGGCCCTGACCACAAGAGCATGCTTCCGCTGGCCGAACGGCTTGCCGATCGCTTCATGGTCGTACTGCCCGACCTGCGAGGCTACGGCCGATCGGTCTGCAAGGACCCGGCCCGCTATACCTGGGCCCAGTATGTCGAGGACGCAATGTGGCTCCTGGACCACATCGGTCTCTCCAGTGCCGTACTCGCCGGCGCAGGCTTGGGCTCCACGATCACGCTTCGGACGGCGGCCGCATATCCGGACCGGGTCCGGGCAGCCGTGCTCATCGGGGTTGAGGACATTGAGGACGACGAGGCGAAGAAGGCCGAGATCCGCTTCCTCGACGCGTTCGCCGCCCGGGTCGAGGCTGATGGCATCGAGGCGGGTTGGGAGCCCATCCTCGCCGGTTTCCCTCCCGTTGTCGGTGCCATGGTGCGCGACGCCATCCCTCGATCGGACCCCGCCAGCATCGTGGCCGCGGCCGCTATCGGCCATGACCGTTCCTTCCGGAGCGTCGACGAACTCGCGACGATCACCGTGCCGACCCTCATCTTCCCGGGCACCGACCCACGCCACCCCACCGCTCTTGCCGAAGAGGCCGCCGACACCCTCCCCAACGGACAACTGGCCATGATCCCGATCGGCGACGACCTCCGGACTGCCGTGGACCTCGCCCGCGCCACCGCTCCCGCCATCCGTGAATTCCTGACCAGATTGGTCATGCCTGTGATCGGCGAGGGGTGACCGTGGCGGTTGGATGTGCGGTGACATCCGATCTGACTGCTGGGGGTGCGATGGCCGAGCCTGTCCGTGTGCGCAGACTGATCGACCAGGAGGGGCAGAAGCTGCAGCAGATCGTGCGCCGGGGCAGCATCAACTCGGTGCGCTACCGGCGCGATGATGCTGCTGGCCTCGGCCGGCGGGAACCGCGTTCCGGTGATTGCCCAGCTGGTCCAGGCCGACGAGGACACCGTCCCGCGACGTGATCCACCGGTTCAACGAGATCGGTCTGGCCTGCCTGGACCCTCGGTGGGCGGGAGGCCGTCCCCGCCTGCTCAGTCCTGACAACGAGGACTTCGTCGTGGCGACGGCCACCACCCGCCCGGCTTCCAGCGCACCAAGACCTGGAAGAAGTCCACGGATCCCGAGTACGACACCAAACTCGACCGGATCGAGCATGTCCTGGAGCACTTTGCCGACCGGGTTCTCGCCTTCGACGAGTTCGGGCCGCTGGGCATCCGCCCCACGGGCGGATCCTGCTGGGCGGGAAAGGGCCGCCCTGACAGGGTTCCGGCGACTTACCACCGCACCCACGGCGTCACCTACTTCCACGGTTGCTACTCAGTCGGCGACAACACCCTGTGGGGCATCAACCGGCGCCACACGGGCACCGCCAACACCCTGAGCGCCCTGAAGTAGATCCGAGCCACGCTACGGCAGTTCACCCTCGCCAACTCCAACCATCCCAACCACACCGTGCAGACCCGTGAACTGCACCGTTACCTGCGCTGGCGCAACGCCAACGCCCGCCACCCCGACGTGCTTGCTGCCCAGCGCAAGGAACGCGCCCGCATCCGAAGCGAGAAGGGCATCCGCTGGGGCGGACGCCCCCTACGGCCTGAACGGACCCGGCGAACCTATGCGGTCATAGCACTAGGTCACGTATCTGGTTGTGATCAAAGGGTGGTCCGGGTGCAGCCAGCGCTCCAGTTGGCCAGTTGGGCGCCCAACCTAAGTTGCGGGAGGAACGCTGAACGGGGCTGTACTTGGGGCCGCTCGTCTCTACCGTGGTGGTGGAGGGGTTGGCGGATGGGTTCGCTGTTCGAGGAGTTGGAAGCACGCGAAACAGCTGCCCGAGTTCGGGTGGAGGAGCTGGAAGCCGAGGTCGCCGAGCTGTCCAGGTGAGCGGCTACATCTGGCAGCGGTACGCGGACTCCGTCCCCGCCGAGATTGACCGCGGCATAGGCCCACTCGAGCGTATACGGCCACGATCGTCGACGTGCAAGCCGCAGCGCGGCACGCCCTGCGGCTCCTGGAGAACTGCCTCGCCTCCTGTCCGTCCCCGATGCTTCAGGGACTTGGAGCGTCAACGACAAAGCCGTCGGCACAGTCTCCTGTGGCGGAGAGCCGTTGCTGCCTCCATGCTGCGCTCCGACGTTTCCTATGAGTCAGTTATGAATTGTTATGTCTCCATGGCCGGACGGAGCGGACAACCCCCGGCAATGGGTGCAACTGGTCCTTGACCTGGGTGTATTGCGGCCAGGAAGCTGAGCCGCCGCCTCCCACGGTCCGCACACCTCATCTGCGTCAGAGGACTCCTGCCATGCCTACACCCTCGCTGTCCGTGGTCTCCCGGGCTCTCGTCGCACTGCCCGCCGCGGCAGTCCTGCTCCTTGCCGCCGGCACGGCTCCCGCCGTCGCGACCGACGACACCTACACGGTCCAGCTGCGCCAGGAGCTGCCCCGCACCGCTACCTCTGCCAGCGGCGGCGTGCCGCAGAAGGACAACAACCAGTGCCCGGGCATCTCGACGGCCCAGGACGGGTGGCATTTCGTTCTGCCGGGCGACGCCTCACACTTCGTCAAGCTCACTGTCGCCTTCGAGCCCGGCGGACAGAAGGTGGTGACCGACTTCGGCCCGCCGTCCGACAAGCATGCCTACGTCGCCTCGCTGCCGGGCGCCCAACTCACCTCTGCCGTCGCCGAGGTGACGGGCGGCGAGCTGGAGCTGTTCAACCTGTCCCACACCTGCCCCGCGGCGGCGCCGGCCCCGTCCGAGAGCGAGCAGCCGACGCAACAGCCTGGGGACGAGCCGTGTGAGGAAGCCACCTCGGAAAACTCCGGCATGCCCTGCGAGGAAGCCGTCCCCGCGGCGTCCGGCGAGCCCTGCGACGAAGCCGCATCGGACACGACGGGCAGCACACCGTGCGCCGAAGCGTCCGGTACGCCTTCGGACGACAAGTCGGCTCAGCCCACCGCGGCGGCCTCGCCGAACGGCGGCGACAGCGGTGACCTGGCGGAGACCGGCGCCGGCCCGACGATCGGCCTCACCGCCGCAGCACTCCTGCTGCTCACCGCGGGCGGCTACCTGGTGCTGCGCCGCCGAAAGACCGCCGCGCAGCAGGACTGACGCCACATCACCACACTGCGGCGGGGGCGGATCAGTATGTGCGTGCGTCCCTGCCGCGGTGAGGCTACGGAGACGGCCCTGCCGCACGGGGGAGGACGGCAGGGCCTTCTCGGCAGCGTACGCTGCGTGACCACACTCCGCATCGAGCATGTCATAAACGAACTCCAGCGGCACGATCACTGGCACGGCTGCGGGCATCAGCCCAGGGCGCATGCCGGAGGCGTGACAGTGTGCGGGGCCGCTGCGCTGTATGACGGAAATCCGGCGTGAGGCCGGTGATCGGTGGACGCCTGACCCGCCTCTTCCAGACGTCCACCCTGGGGCAGGCGGGCCCGCATCCCCGTGACCTGCCTGCCCCACACCCACTCCCCTCTCAGGCCCAGCCACTTCAGCCAGCCGCCGAGGCTGGTCTTCACAGCCGAGGCACGCCGGTTGAAGGACTCACTTCCGGCGGAGGTGCAGGAGGGTCATCGACCGACACGAGGCAGAGGGCTGGGACGTCACAGCACGCCTCGGTGAGCTGGCCCCGCCTGTGATTGCCGAGGGACGCGGACTCACTGAGCCGCCTCAGGAGCCGGATGTAACACCTGGCGGGCCGGCGGCCAAGACCAGGGTGACAGGCCGGTACGGGCGACCGTCCCGGCCCCCCTTGGACCTCATGGACTCCTTGGAGGAACGGGTGCCCCGACCCGACCGACATCCCAGCCCCGGCCGGAACGGCCAACGGCCCACCGCCCCCTCCCACACCGACCCGGCAGTCTTCCGGGCCTTCTACGACGAGAACTTCGACGCCCTGCTGGGTTTCGTGACGCGTCGTGTCACCGACCCGCATCTCGCCGCGGACCTCACGGCCGACGTCTTCCTGGCCGCGCTGGAGGCGGCTGGCAGCTTCGATCCTCGCCGAGGGGTGCCCAGGGCCTGGCTCTACGGCATAGCGCGCAACGTCCTGTCCGGGCACTTCCGCAGCAACGCGCGCGAGCGCGACGCGGTCGCACGGCTGAACGGGCGCCGACTGCTGGACGAAGAGGACATCGCGGCGCTGGAAGAACGCATCGACGCGGAAGGCGCGGCCCGGGAACTGGCCGTCCGGCACCGCGGGCTCAGCAAACCGCTGCGGGAGGTCGTCGACCTCGTGGCCGTCGATGGTCTGACGCCCCATGAGGCCGCAGTGGCTCTGGGCATCAGCCAGGCCGCCGTACGCGTACGACTGCACCGGGCACGCCGGATCCTGCGTGCCGCTTCTGCCGACCCTGCCGACCTTGTCGGAGCAACGCTGTCGCCCGCCACCCGCCGCGGCCCCGGAACCGCCCTGGAGACCACGCCATGACCAGCACCCTCAACTCTCCCCGCCCCACCGGATTCCAGCAGCGACTCGGCGACGAACTCGAATCCCTCGCCGGCCTGACGTCCGTGGCCCCCGAGGCCGAGGCCCGGCCCGTCCCGCGGCGGACCCGGACCGTGCGCCTGCGGCTGCCCCTCGCCGTAGCCGGTGTGGCCGCCGGCGTGACCGCCGCGGTGGCCCTGCCGGTCCTCTCCCTTCCGGGTCAGGAGGCGCGGACGATCGGCTCGTCCGCGTACGCGGTCACCGAGGAGAGAGACGGCACCCTGCTTCTGCGCCTCGACAGGCGTGACGGCCTGGCAGGCTTCCAGAAGGCGCTGGACGAGCTCGGCGTGCCGGCAACGGCCCTGGAACCCAGTGCCGCCTGCACCGAGCCGTGGCCCGAGAGGATCCCGGGCGCGTCGACCGGGCTGCTCGGCCCTGAGAAGGGCGACCCGCCGAACTCCATCCGGGTCGACCCGGACGACCTCCCGGACAACGGCCACCTGCTGCTGACCACCGGATTCACCTCGGACGGACGCCTGGCCGTCCTCGCCCCGTGGGTCGTCAAGGACATCCCCAGCTGCTTGCCGGGCAGCGGGGAGGCCGTCCACCTGAAGTCACCGCCCACCAAGTCCCTCCGTTCTGACCAAGGTTGACAGGATCACTGGCCACCCTCCAAGCAGGCTCTACGGCGGGGCGTTCTGATGCCGGGGGGGCGGCTGACGACGGCCAAGGAGGTCGCCGATCCATTCCCTGCCCTCGGTCGGCGGCCTGGGAACCGCACGCCCTCAGGCAACAGCCCGGGGGCACTGCCGCGGGCCCCGAGGGCACCCTCACGCACCCCATGTGAACGGGGCGCACGCGCCCGTGGCACGCGCACTCTCCCCGTGCGCCCCGGCAGGAGTGGACGGGGCCCCAGCCCCGCACGGGGTGACGGTCCCCGTGTGGCAGCGGGTCGCCGGCCTCACCCAGGCCGGGTACGGCGGCCCATGGCGTACCCGTACGAACACGACCCCCGCCCCCACGCCATGCGTGAGGGACGCCACACCCGAAACCCGCACAACCCCCCGCCCTTCCCGAAGGTCTGGGTCGGGGGGCGGTGGGGAGTGTGCTTTTCAAACCCACCCCCCACAAAAG
>NZ_JBFALC010000004.1:92904-244382 GCF_040656035.1 Streptomyces sp. NPDC050211 | reverse complement strand
CACACCCACGGTTTTCGCACCCACACACCAAAACCCCACACACCCCCCCCCCCACCCCTAGGTCGGGGGGGGGGTGTCATACCCCCTCTAATAAACCCCCCCGACCCAGAACGAAGGAAGGCATGAACCGAGCCACCCGTGCGTCCGCCCTCGCCGCGACCATCGTCCTCGCGACGACCGGAGCCCTGCTCACATGCACGTCCGCCGCCGGTGCCGCCACGGCGACCGTGACCTGTAAGTCGCCCGTCTTCAAACGGCAGTTCTACGCGAACACGACCTTCTCCGGTACGCCGAAGAAGACCGACTGCGATCCGAAGATCGATCAGAACTGGGGCACCGGCGCCCCCGCCGCCGGGCTGCCCAGCAACTACTTCGGCGTGCGCTGGACGGTCACCCGGAACTTCGGCTCCGGCGGCCCGTTCTCGATCCCCGTCGCGACCCGCGACGGCCTGCGCGTCTACCTCGACGGCACGCGCAAGGTCGATATCTGGAAGAACGTCTCGACGACCCAGACGAAGACCGTCAACATCACCATCCCGTCCGGGACGCACACCCTCCGCTTCGACTTCGTCAACTGGACGGGCGCCGCGAACGTCAAGGCGGACTACCTGCCCCGCACGTCCGCCACCGTCGACACGGTCAAGCCCCTCGTGCCCACCGGCACCTCCCTCACGTACGGCTCCTCGTACCAGGCCAAGTTCAGCTGGACGGCCAACAAGGAGATGGACCTCGCGGGCTACCGCGTGTACCGCCGGCTCCAGGGCACCTCGTACGGCACCAAGCCGCTGGCCACGACGACCTCCACCTCGTACACGGACACCACGCTGCCGAAGAACGGCGCGGTCTACTACTACGAGGTCCGCGCCTACGACAAGGCGGGCAACGAGTCCGCGGGTACGGCGGACAAGTCCGTCACCACCGTCGACGAGAGCGCTCCCGCGCCGCCGAAGGGGGTCGAGGACGCCTGGAGGCCCGACTACTCCGAGAAGGTCCGCCTTTCCTGGTACGGGAACACCGAGGCGGACCTCGCCGGGTACAACGTGTACCGCTCCACCACCGGCAGGCCGGTCGCGCTCACCGCGGCGAACCGGCTGAACGGCGACAAGCCGCTCAGCGGCGCCTGGTACGAGCAGCCGCTGCCGCAGACCGGGGACACGTACTACTACGTCGTCACGGCGGTCGACACGCACGGCAACGAGTCGGCGGCTTCCGGCACGGCGGAGTTCTACACGCGGGACAAGACGGGTCCCGTGAACACCGCGTACAACGCGACGGCGGTCGAAGACGAGCGCGGGGTCACGTTGACCTGGGACAAGTCGGAGGTCACCAGCGAGGACTTCGTCGGGTACGTGGTCCTGCGCTACGACAAGCCGCGCGGGGAGAGCGGGCGCACGCCGGTGCTGGTCGCCGAGCACATCCAGAGCACGTCCTTCACGGAAGCGGCCCCGCCGCCGGGCACCACGCACTACTACTCGGTCGTCGCGGTGGACGACGCCGGCAACGGGGGCACCCCCTCCGTCGAGATGCCGGTCGCCGTCGCAGGGAACAGCACGCCGCCGCCCCCGGTGACGGGCCTGACCGCCACCGCCCAGGAGAACGGCGTCGCGCTGAGCTGGAACGCCAGTGACGATCCCGGCTTCGACCACTACCGCATCATGCGGGGCACCCTCGTCGACGGCGAGTGGGTCCACAAGCCGCTCATCGACGGCGGGACCCTCGGGCCCGAGGAGTCCGCGGAGACCCACCACCTGGACCGTACGGTCGCCGATGGCGAGCAGGTCCGCTACAGCGTCTCCGCCGTCGACCAGTACGGCAACCAGCTCACCGTCGAGACCGGCTCCGCCGTCCAGGACGTCACCGAGCTCGACCTGCGCCCCGACGCAGACGCGGGCCCCGCCGTGGGCGACGACACCCCGATCGGCCACCTCTACGGCAGCTGGAACGGCTGGGTCGCCTGGTCGAGCAGCGACACGGGCGCCAACGGCAGCAAGGTGACCGGCTTCACCGTCTACCGCTGGAACCGTTCGACCCACGTCTTCGACAAGGTCGACGTCCAGACGCGCGGTGACAGCAGCAGTTGGTCGTACGTGGACACCGCCCGGCCCAAGGGCACGACCACGTACTACCGCGTGACGGCCACCCTCGCGGACGGCACGGAGACGGCCGCCCGCGAGATGGCGTTCGCCTCGGAGGATTAGCTCCCGCCAGGGGAAGCGGTGAAGGCGCCCGGCCGGAGTTCCCGGCCGGGCGCCTCCTAGTTCAGAGAAGTCAGCTGCCGTAGAGAGTGGGCAGATCGACCAGGAGGAGGTCGTCCCGGCGGTCGGCCAGGTCGACCAAGTCGGGGTAGAAGCCGTGCAGGGAGTACAGGGCCAGAGTGGTGGCAGCGGTGTCGTACCCCTGATCCGCGAGCAGAGCACGGATGCGTTCCAGGCGCTCCAGGTCACCGGTCCCACGGCGGGCGGCGGTCTCCTTGGCCTCGCCCAGCAGCGCGATCCCCGCGCGGGGAGCCTGCGGGCGCTCGCCGGCGGCCAGGGCGATGACATCGACCTCGTGTGAGGAACTCCGCGAGCAGATCCCACTCCCGGTCCCGGTCGACCACGTCGTGGGGCTTGGCCGGCAGGCTTTCCTTCACTCGCCCTCCTGCACATCAACTGCCCCAGAAAACCGTCGTACTGGAATTTGTCACTGAGCTTCGAGTGGCGTGGCCGCAAGCACTCCTCGCCCGCCACTCCCGGGGCGGACTGCCTCCGCAGGGGCCGCCCCGACCCCGCGAGAGCGACGCCACCGTCAGTTCGCCGTCTCCCCCGCCGTCCCCCGAACCGGGCTCACCGAGAATGCCGTGTCCCCTGCCACAGCCACGATCGCGTCCTTCACCAGCAGCGCGCTCGGGATCGTGTTCTCGGCCGACGTACCCGGATCGTCCAGCTTGGCCGTGGTCCAGCGGACGGTCCCGGTGTCCTGGTCCAGGGCGATGAGGCGGCCGTAGCGGTTGGCGAAGTAGACGGTGCCGTATGCCGTCGAGCGCACCGGAGCCGACAGGTTCTCGATCTGTGCGTCCCGCTGCCAGAGCCGGGCGCCGTTGGACGCCTTGACCGCGGTGACCGTCCCGTCGGGGCGGACGAAGTACACGGTCCCGTCGATCACGGTGGGCGTGCCGCGCGGGGCGCCTGCCAGGAAGATCCTGGTGGCGGCGCCGGTGTTCGGGTTCACCCGCAGCAGGGTGGTGTACGACTCGTCCCGGCCGTCGTCCGACTGGTACTCGGTGACGCTCTTCGGCAACACGAACAGCGGCCATCCACCGAGCGTGCCGAGCGGCGTCGCGCCCACGGGCAGCGGGTCGAGTTCACGAGCCGTTCCGACGTCCGGGTCGAGGAGCAGCAAGCCGAGCGGGCCCTTGCCGGGCTCGTTCGCGTCGGCGCACAGGCCGTAGGGCGCGTCGCCGAGGACCACCGGGGAACAGAGGCTGCCCGCCGACGACTTGGCCGGAGCGCGCCACAGTTCCTGGCCCGACGTGAGGTCGAGGGCGACGAACGCGTTCGCGGTGTCCGACACCGTCAGGACGCCGCCGTCGAACAGAGCGACGCGGTGGCTCGCGTCGACGTCCCGGGTCCAGACACGTTCACCCGTGTCCGCATCGAGGGCGATCACCCGCTGGTCCGCGTTCACCTCGTCCGGTTGCTCGTACGTGTACACCATCCCGTCCCGCACGCCCAGGGGCCGCTCGGCTGCCTGGGCGCTGTTGCCGTACCGCCACGCGACTCGGCCCGACGCGGCGTCGAGACGGGCCACCGTGAAGCCGGTGCCCGCGCAGTACAGGGCGGATCCGGCGGACACACAGCCGGCGTCCACACTGTCCACATTGACGCTCAGCGAGTCCTCCGGAACGGCTCGGGTGAGCTTCGTCTGCCAGGGCCGCCAGCCGGTGGGGAGTGCCGGGGCCGAGGACGCGGAGGCGCTCGCCCCGGGATCGGCCTCGGTGGTCCGAGCGCTGGACATGAGGTGGTACGCCGACACGGACGCCCCGGTGACGGCCAGGGCAGCGCCGAGGAGAACCAGCCGCCGCAACCGGCGTCCGCGGCCCGCGCGCCCGGCGGCGGTGGTGCCGCCGGCACCCCGGGAGCGCCTTCGGTGTCCCGGCACGGTCGGCGGGCCGCTCACCGCCGGGGCATCGGCCAGGTCCGGCATGGACCTGAACAGCTGGTGCAGTTCCGCCAGTTGAGGCCTGTCGTCCGGGTCCTTGGCCAGGCAGCGCACGACAATGGGCAGCAGCGGCTCCCGGACGCCGCTCAAGGTGGGCTGCTCATGCACCACCTGATAGCCCGTCATGTACGGGCTGCCGCCGTCGAAGGGGCGGTTGCCGGTGGCGACGTACACCAGGAGCGAGCCCAGCGAGAAGACGTCCGAGGCGGCGGTGACGTCCCTGGGCGAGGCGAACTGCTCCGGGGACATGAAGGGCGGGGTGCCGATCAGTCGTCCGGTCACGGTGAGGGCCTCGTTGTCGGCCGCCCGCGAGATGCCGAAGTCGATGACGCGCGGGCCGTCGTCGGCCATCAGTACGTTGCTCGGCTTCAGGTCCCGGTGCACGACACCGGCCTGGTGGATGTCCCGCAGCGCCTCCACCAGCCCCAGGGCCAGCGTGCGCAGTGCGGGTCCGCCGAATGGGCCCTGCTCGGCAACGATGTCATCGAGGGTGCGGCCCGGCACGTACAGCGTCGCCATCCACGGCAGTTCGGCGTCCGGGTCCGCGTCCACGACGGGGGCGGTGAACGCGCCGCTGACTCGCCGTGCCGCGGCGATCTCCTGGCGGAAACGGGTGCGGAACTCCTCGTCCTGCGCGTATTGCGCGTGTACGACCTTGACGGCGACGTGGCGGCCGGAGGCGGAGCGAGCGAGGTAGACGACTCCCATGCCGCCGCTGCCGAGGCGTTGGACCAGCGTGTAGCCGCCTATCGCGCCGATGGACTCCGGCTCATCGGTGCTCAGCGGCATCGCCTGTCAACCCTTCCAAGTCCCATGCGTCACAGGGCCGTTCTGCGGCAACACACTAGTGCGTACGCAGGGCGCGGAAGAGATGGTCGGGGATCCGGGCGCGGGGTTACTCCTTCTTCCCCTTGGGGTTGCCGGCCCCGGCCTTGGCGCCGCCCTTACCGTTCTTGTCGGCCTTGTCCGCCTCGTCGGCGTTGCCCTTCTTGCTGTCGGTCAGCTGCCGGGCGCAGTAAGCGGCGACGTTCCGTTCCCCGCCCGCGGCCGCGATCAGCCGCTGCCAGGCGGCCGACTCCAGGGCCTTGCCGTTGCCCTTGACGTGGTCGTAGGCGCGGCAGTGCGCCTCGGTGTCCTGGGCGGTGGCGGGACGGTCCGGACGTACGGACTGCGTCGCCGAAGGATCGGTGGCCGGTGTGTCGGTCGGGCCGGACGAGGCGGGCGGGCGCCGGTGGCCGTCGTCGGCGCCGTCGGAGGACGTACCGGCCGTGCCGATCGCGGCGACCGCGACGCCGCCCAGGGTGAGGCTCGCCAGGAACAGGGAGATCGTGGCCTTCAGAGAGCGCTTCATGCCGCGCTGCTCCCGGGGCCGCCAGTCGTCGCGGCGGCGGGTGCGGGCCCGGTGCTCGCCGGCGTCCCGGGCGGCCAGGAACGCGGCCACGGCCCGCTGCTCGCCCGCCGTGTCGACACCGTCTTCGCGGATCGCGGCGGCCAGCAGCGCCTCCACACCGGCCCCGTCGCGTGCCCCGGGTCCGGACACGGCGTCGCCCGGTCGCGCACCCCGGCGGCCGGATGCGGCCCGGTCTCCGCGCTGCCGTTCACCCATGTCCGATCCCGTTCCTCGTCCGGCCCTCCGGCCTGTCCGGCGGTCCGCCGGCCTCATCGCTCATGTCGACTCCCCCAGCGTCCGGGAGCCGTCATCCGTCACACCCTCTACTCCCAGCTGCTGCGCCAGGCGCTTCAGCCCCCGGTACGCGGCGGTGCGCACCGCGCCGGGCCGCTTGCCCAGGACTCGGGCGGCGGCGGGGCCGTCGAGGCCGACCACCACCCGCAGCAGTACGGCCTCGGCCTGCTCGCGCGGCAGTCCGCGGACCAGCTCCAGGGCGTACTCGGTGGAGATGGCCTCCAGCGCCTGGTCGTGCGTGCTGTGCGCGGAGGGCAGGTCCAGTACGTCCTGCTCCGTCGCCGTCGACCGGGGCCGCACCTTCTGCCGGCGCAGATGGTCCAGCGCCCGGTGCCGGGCGATGGTCGCCGTCCAGCCCCGGAACCCGGCCCCGTCGCCCTTGAACCGCCCGAGGTCCCGGGCGATCTCCAGCCACGCGTCCGAGGCCACGTCCTCCGCGTCCTCGCCGACGATCCCGCGCAGATAGCCGAGCAGTCCGGGCTGCACGATCCGGTAGGCGACCGCGAAGGCGGCCTCGTCACCGTCCTGGGCCCGCGCGACGGCCGCGCCCAGTTCCCCGTCGTACGCGTGCACGCGGCGGGGTTCCTTTCCCTGGCCCAAGAACTGTCCTCGTTCGTACCGAGTCCGTGGCGGACCGCCCGGCGCGACGTCACCGCCGCGCGAACAGCCCCCACGGTCATCAGCGCCGGGCTTCACAGAAGTGTCACAGCGCCTCCGGCGTCCCGCCGGTGAAGGGAGTGACGCAGGGCACATCCCCATCCCGTGATGTTCACAGATCGCCCGGCGCTGTAAGGATCGCCGACCTGTGTGACGGGTGGGCCTTCTGTTGATTTCTAGGGGTGGGACATTTGAGTCGCAAGACGACCCATGCGTACAAACCACTGAGCCTCAAGCGAAGAGCGTGGCTCACCATCGGGGCAGTGGTACTGGGGGGCGCGGGAGTCGTGACCTACGCGGTCGCCGAACCGAGTTCCGATCAGGCGGCCCAAGTCGCCCGCGACAAGCGGCCGGTGAGGGTCCACGACCTCACCATGAAGGCCGCCGGCACCGGCAAGCGAGAGCTCGCCAGGACCGGCACGGAGCAGTTCTCGCTGCTCGGCGTCACCTGGGCCGAGGACGCCCAGGCGCTCGACGGGACCGCGCAGGTGCGGACCCGGAGCGTCGAGACCGGCGAGTGGACCGGCTGGCGGAACCTGGACGTCGACGAGGCGCACCCCGTCGACCGCGCCGAGCCCGGCGCCGAGGACGCCCGGGGCGGTTCCGAACCGCTCTGGGTCGGGCCGTCCGACGGGGTCGAGGCCCGCGTCGTCGCCGCGGACGGATCGGCGAGCGCCGGTCTGCCCAAGGGACTTGAGATCAACCTCGTCGACCCCGGCGTGACGGCCGCGGAGGCGAAGAACAAGGCGCTCGACGGCTCAGGCTCCGACATGGAGGCCGCGGCCTTCGTCGTCGAGGACGTGAGCGCGTCGCCGTCCGACACGGGATCGCCGTCCCCGTCGGACTCCCCGACGGCCTCGGTCTCCCCGAGCGAGAGCAACAGCCCGTCCCCCAGCCAGAGTTCGATCCCGACCGCAAGCCAGAGCCCCAGCCCGACCCCCACCGCGACCGTCCCCACCGCCCCGCCCTCCACCGTCCACCGGCCGCCGATCATCTCCCGCGCCCAGTGGGGCGCCGACGAGTCGATGGTCGACGACCCGGCGGAGTACATCGAGAAGGTCAGCGCGGTCTTCGTGCACCACACGGTCGGCACGAACAACTACAGCTGCGCCGAGTCGGCTTCGCTGGTGCGCGGCATCATGGCGTACCACGTCCAGACCGAGCAGTGGAACGACATCGGCTACAACTTCCTGGTCGACAAGTGCGGCCGGATCTTCGAGGGCCGCGCGGGCGGCGTCGACCTACCGGTGCGCGGCGCGCACACCTACGGCTTCAACGGTGACTCGACGGGCATCGCCGTCCTCGGCGACTTCGAGGGCGCCGCGGCCACGGTCACCACTCCCGCGAAGTCGGCGGGCCGGCCGACCCGGGCCACCCTGGAGTCCGTGGCCCGCGTCGCCGCCTGGAAGCTCGGCCAGTACGGCGGCAACCCGACCGGCAAGGTCACGCTGACCGCGGGCGCCGACACCGGCGTCTGGGACGAGGGCCAGCAGGCCACGCTCAACACCATCTCCGGTCACCGCGACGGCTTCGCCACCGCCTGCCCGGGCAAGAACCTCTATTCCAAGCTGGCCGAGATCCGGCGCTTCGCGGCGAGCGCGGGCAAGAACTCCGCGATCCCGACCGCCGACGTCAACCGCGACGGCATCGAGGACCTGGTCGCCGGTACTCCGAAGGCGAACCGGGTGACCGTGGTCCCGGGCGGCATCGACGGCCCCGTCGCCACGGCGAAGCTGGGCCTCACCCAGAACAGCGCCGGCGTCCCCGGCTCCTCCGAGACCGGCGACGCCTTCGGCACCGCGACCGCCTGGGGCGACGTCAACGGCGACGGTTACGCCGACCTCGCGATCGGCTCCCCCGGCGAGGACGACACCAGCGGCAACGCCGACCGCGGCCAGGTCACGGTGATGTACGGCCCCGCCCTCACGACCGGCTTCTCGTACACCACGACAGGGGTCACGGCGGCGGGCGCCAAGCTCGGCTCAACGGTGGCCGTGGGCGACTTCAACGCCGACGGCCGGGCGGACGTCTTCTCGGCCGGCACCGGCAAGGGCGGCAACTGGAACGTCCGGCAGACCGGCGGCGCGTACAAGTACGGCACCCTCACCACCGCCACGGGTTCCCTCGACTACCTCGACGCCGCGACCGGCGACTTCAACCGGGACGGCTACACGGACGTCGCGCTCAACTACCGCGACACCGGCGGCATCGGCCGCGTCGTCCGCTTCGCGGGCTCGGCCACCGGGCTGGCCAAGGTGGGCGTCATCTCCGTCAAGGGCGGTCGCTCCATCGCCGCTGGCGACGTCAACGGCAACGGCTACGACGACATCGTCGTCGGCCAGCCCATCGCCGCCGAGTCCGGCGGCAAGGCCGGCGGCCAGGTCACGATGGTCCCGGGCTCGTCCACCGGCTTCACCACCACCGGGATGACGACGATCCACCAGGGCAGCACGGGAGTTCCCGGAGCCGACGAGACGAACGACGCGATGGGCGTCTCGGTCTCGGTCGGCGACTTCAACGCCGACGGGTACGCGGACGCGCTCGCGGGCGTCCCGAACGAGGACATCACCCGCGGCGGCGTCAACCAGGTCAACGCGGGCCAGGCGCTCCTGATCAAGGGCACCGCGTCCGGCCTCACCGGCTCCGGCTCGGTCGGGATCTCGCAGGACACCACGGGCGTGGCCGGCTCCACCGAGAGCGGCGACGCGTTCGGTACGTCGGTGTCGCTGACGGACCTGTCCGGGTTCGGGCGGGCCGACCTCACGTTCGGCGTGGCGGGCGAGGACGCGGGCGACGGCATCCTCATGTACACCCCGAGCAACAGCGCGGGCCTGGGCTACTCGTCGACGGCCGTGTTCAGCAAGTCCGCGCTGGGCACGCCGACGGCCGGCCGGCTGGGCCAGACGCTGGCGCCGTAAACAAGGCGGGTCGGCCGGGGTCCTGTGCAGTGGGCAGGGCCCCGGCCGGTCAGTGGCGTGCCGTTCCGCGAGTCGCGTCCCGGCACAGCAGCCGCAGCGAGCCGTCCCCGGCGAAGCAGCGCCGGGCCTCGTCGATCGGGTCCCACAGCCGGCCGTCGGGGGTGCGGACCCAGTGGTCGCCGCCGCCCGCCCACCACTCGGCGCCGGTCTGCCGGACGACGACCTCACCGGCGTACGCGCCGAAGCCGCGCAGCATGGTCTCCACGGCGGTGTACGGCGTGCCCTCGCGGCGCAGTTCCTCGATCATCCGATCGACGCGCCACAGGCTCTGCGCCGAGTAGTCGAGCCGCAGCCGCGCGCCCTCGCGCATGGTCGCCACCGCGTCCGCCGCCCACCGCACCGGCTTCGCCGCGGCCTGGGGCCTGCTCTCCTGCTGTGTCGTCACATACGGAAAAGCGAGGTCAGCGGGTATTTCGTCACGCGGATCGGGCCGCTGCGCGAGACCGGTACAGGACCGCCCCACCGCCTGCACGACCCGCACAGGATTCGCTCAGCACGACGGGTTGACGCCTCAGTGACGATTCGGGGCGTCCGTGCGCTCTTGTCACCGATGAGCATGTACTTCCACTTGCGCGCCGTGCCACCCGCGGCCCTGCGCAACAGCGCCACCTGGCAGCAGAAGCTCTTCGAGGACGACTGGGACACCGTGCGCCGGCGCCTCGACCGGCACCGCGAGGAAATGCTCGACAAGCACTACCTCGACCACCAGCTCCTCTACGCCTGCACGCCCCCGCACCACGCCGAGGAGGGACCCTGGGCCCATGTGGTCCTGGGCGGTCGGCCGGTGCTCCATCCCGAGCCGGACAGGCCGCCGTTCCTGATGCTGACCGCGGCGCAGGTGGGCCGGGTCGCCGCGTTCCTCATGGGTGCCGACTTCGACGCCCTGTGGCGGCCGGTGCGCGACAAGCTGCTGCCGCGGTACGGCGGAGCGGACGCGGAGCCGGAAGTCCACGGCGTCTTCGCGGCGTCCCACCGCGATCTGACCGCGTTCTACGCCCGCACGGCGGAGTACGGCGACGCGGTGGTGAAGTGGCTGGTCACCTGAGCCGAACGCTCAGCGCCGCCCCCGCGCCCGCCGCGACACGACCGCGCGTAGCACGCGCCGCCCCTCCGTCGACACCTCCAGCGCATGGCGCAGGCCGCTCGCGCCATGCCCGGCGAGCAGCTCCAGGACGGCGACCTGGCGGCGCAGTTCGGCGGCGACGAGCGGCGGCATGCCCTCCGTACGGCCCTCGCGGCGGGCGTCGAGCGAGGCGGCGTCGTCCGCGACGTCGAGGAGCCGGTGGATCTGCAGCGCGGCGACGGAGCAGGCGTCGGCCCACATCCGCGCCTCGGCGGCGGACCGGACGGCCGGGGCGGCGGCCAGCATGCGCCGGACGAGCAGCGCGGCCTCGTCCTCGACATCCGCGTCGTCCATGACATCGGCGATGCCCAGCTTTCCGCGCGCCTGCTCCAGCAGTTCGCCCCACGCGGCGCTGTCCCCGCCGTCCGCGAGGTTCCCCCACAGCGGCCGCAGCACCTCGTCGTCACCGCCCAGCAGCGGTACGCAGCGATCCAAACAGGCCAACCCGCTGGCGGCCAGGCCGCGTTCGTCGGCCTGCGCGATCAGTTCCACCAGGCTCATCCACGCCTCCCTCTGCGGGGCTTCGCGGGGCGCCCACCTTTACGGAGCCCGCACTTCCCCTTACTGCGTGCGACGGCCCGGGAGTGTCACAGGGGCACGACGCCGAGCCGGTCGAGCATACGGAAGAATAGATTTTCGGCCAACGGATCGGCATCAGCGGTGAGAACGTCCAGCAACGGCCCGTCGGACACCTCGTGCCCGGCCTCCGCGGCCCAGGCGACCGCCCGCTCGGCGGCGTCACGCGGCTCGAGGAAGTAGTCCTCCAGCATGAGCCCCTCCTCGTCGGCGCCGAGGTACCCGGCCATCGCGCCCCGCGCGAGACAGGTCGACCACGCCCCGCTCTCCGGCCCCGCCGCCTCGATGACCACACACTCGCTGTCCATGACGTATCCGAACAGCGCGGGCGCCCCGCTCTCCTGGGCCAGCGCGTTCATGCTCCCGACGTCACCGTCCCCGCTCGGGTACTCCCACACCTGCCAGCCCCCGGGCGCGGACGCCCGTAAACTCATGCCCTTCGCGCTGGACAGCGCCGCCAACTCCTCGAGCGGCCGCTCGCTGCGACCCACGACGAAGTACCCCCAGAAACCCATCCCGGCCCCCTCCTGGCTTCGGCTCGCGCCGAAAACATCACAGTCGGCCGAATACATCACAGTCGTACGGGAGTTCGCAGCAGCACCGGACAATTCGCGCGTGTCTACATAACTCCAGGCGTCAGCCCAGCCGTTCGGCCAGCGCCTTGAACTCCGCCCAGGACAGCTGCGGCCGGCCCGGGTTCCACAGCTTCTGCACGGTCGCCGCCAGCGGCATCCGGATTCCGGCCGCGACCTGGTCCTGGGTCTGCGAGTCCGCGAGATCGCACCACACCGCGAAGGAGCCGCCCAGGATCTGGTCCTCGTACCGCACCGCAACCGCCTGCGTACCGCGCACCACCCGCGGCGTCCACTGCTCGTAGATCCGCTGCCCCGTCGGATAGACGAAGGTCTGCGGCTGCCCGAGGACGTAGTACAGGAACTCGTCGTTGTAGTTGACGAGGTCGCGCCCGGCGCTCAGATACTCCACCGGCAGCCGCGCCCCGATCTCCTTGCCCGTCCAGTAGGCGACCTGGAGATCCTCGGCCGCCTCGACGGACGTACCGGCGTAGAAGCCGTCGTTCCACGCCCGCATCGTCCGGTCGTGCGTACGGATCGTGTCCGCGCGGTCGTTGAGCCAGCCCGTGGCGAGGTCGGCGACGGTGGCGCCGGAGCCGTACGCCTCGGTCGCGGCGGAGGCCAGCTGCGGATAGGCGGCCTCGGGGTTGTCCGACGTCAACGCCGCGTACTCGTCGCCGCCGAGATGCCAGTAGCCCCCCGGGAACAGGTCGGCGTACTCATTGAGCAGATCGTCGACGATGGCGCCGGCCTCGTCCTTGGAGATGTCGATCGCACCCCGCGGCGCCACCCCCTGCGCGCTGCGCAGCTGCAGCTCGGGATGCGCGGCGATCACGGCCCCGAGATGCCCCGGAGAATCGATCTCGGGCACGACCGTCACATGCAGCCGCTCCCCCAGCTCGACGATCTTCTTCACCTGCGCCTTGGTCAGATGCTCCTTGGACACGACCTCCGGATGGCTGTCGGACTCGATCCGGAACCCCTGGTCGTCCGAGAAGTGCAGCCCCAGCTGGTTGAACTTCAGGTCCGCCAGCTCACGCACCCGGTCCTCGATCCACCCGGCCGTGAAGTGCTTGCGGGCGATGTCGAGCATCAGCCCCCGCTGCGGCTTCGCCGGCTCGTCGCGTACGACGCCCTCCGGCGCCGTACCACCACCGCGCACCGCCTGCTTGAGCGTCCGGGTGCCGTAGAACACGCCCGAGTCCGCGGGCCCGCTGATGTTCACCCGCCCGCCGCGCACGGTCATGGCGTACGACTCCGGATCCGCGCCCTCGTCGTCGTTCAGCGCCAGCCGTACGTCCCCGGCGCGCACGTCGTCCTTCTCCCCCGCGTACGACAGCCCCAGCTCCCCCGCGAGCAGCCGCCCCTCGTCGACGAGTTCCGCGTCGTTCACGACCACCCGCTGACCGCGCACCGGCTTCCAGCCGGGCCCACGGGCGGGAGTGTGCGCACGGACGGCGGGGATGGTGCGGGGCGTCTTCGACAGCGGGTAGGTGCGGCTCGGGCTGGGACGGGGACTCGGACTCTCCGACGGGGCCGCCGCCGATGTCGTCGTGGTTCCGGCCGCGGGCAGCCGGGACGCCGAACCCCTCCCCGGATCACCCTCGTCCCCAGCGGCCGCCCAGATCCCGAGACCGAGCCCGACCGCCACCACGGTCGCCCCCGCGACCAGCATCCGCCGCCTGTCCGTCCATGCCGAGATCCTGCGCCTGTGCTGACTCACGGGCGCCAACCTAGGCCCTGAGCCGTGCGACATCCGTCCACCACGCGTTCCGAAACTCTCCCGTGCGGGTGAAATTCGGGCATCCGTCGGACACGTCATGTCCGATCTCGATAACGTGGTGGCACATCTCTCACACCATCCCCTGCCGAATCACGTGACGCCCACACACCTCACTGGCCAAGTCGCCATACCCGAGCAGACCCGGGACACGTCTTCCCCCCTGGACCACTTCAACACGGCCCCCCTCGAAGACGTCCACCACACCCTCCTCACCTGCCTCCACAGCCCCCGCTGGGCCCACCGGGTAGCCGACCACCGCCCCTACCCGGACCTCGAGTCCCTCCTCGCCGCCGCCGACGAAGCGGCCTACGACCTCACAGCGGCGGACCTGGCAGCGGCACTGTCAGCAGAAACGCTTCCTGAACTCCCCGACGGAACGTACTCAGCCGCCCATACCGCACTCTGTGCCGCACATGCCGCATACGAGGCGCGATTCGGATACGCGTTCGTGATCAGCGTGGGTCACCTGCCGCCGGAGGAGGTCCTGAACCAGGTCTTGGCAGGCATCCGGTCACGATTGACAAACGATCCGGAAGAGGAACGCGCCATTGCAGCCGAGGAACTCCGCCGCCTCGCAAGGGAACGATTGCTGCATGCCGTAAGGGGCGCGGGGAACTGCGCGACAAGCCCCCACCCCGCCGCACCCGGCACATAACCGCACAGACCACCCCCAATAGCCCATTCGCCTGCCACATTGATCACACCAACGGGCCCGGCGTAAGCGCCGCAGGCAACCGTCGCTACGATGCTGGGGGCCGGTGGACCGTACCCGGCCGGGCCCGACCGACAGCACAAGCCGGCGCGGCCCCAATCCCCGCTCCCGGAGGAACTTCCGTGCCGGCTGGAACGCTGTACCGCGGCCGGGAAGGAATGTGGTCCTGGGTGGCTCATCGAGTCACCGGCGTCCTCATTTTCTTCTTCCTGTTCGTTCACGTGCTGGACACCGCTCTCGTCCGTGTCTCTCCCGAGGCCTACGACGACGTCGTGGCCACGTACAAGACGCCGCTCGTCGCGCTGCTGGAGTACGGCCTCGTCGCCGCCATCCTCTTCCATGCGCTCAACGGCCTGCGTGTCATCGCCGTCGACTTCTGGTCCAAAGGCCCGCGCTACCAGAAGCAGATGCTCTGGTCCGTCGTCGGCCTGTGGCTCGTACTGATGCTCGGGGCGATCTACCCCGTCCTCGGTCACGCCGCTCGTGAACTGTTCGGGAGCTGACGCGCATGTCCACCACCGAAAAGACCGCTGCCGGGATCGGCCCCGTAGAGGGCGAGTCCCTCTACACCGTCGACAACCCGGCGCCGCTGATCGAAGCCCCGCGCAAGCGGACCAAGAAGACCCCGAAGTCCACGCGGGGCAACTTCGAGATGGCCGCCTGGCTGTTCATGCGCCTGTCCGGCGTGGTGCTGGTCGTCCTGGTCCTCGGCCATCTGCTGATCCAGCTCGTGCTGGACGGCGGCGTGTCGAAGATCGGCTTCGCCTTCGTGGCCGGCCGCTGGGCCAGCCCCTTCTGGCAGGTCTGGGACCTGCTGATGCTGTGGCTGGCGATGCTGCACGGCGCCAATGGCCTGCGCACGGTCATCAACGACTACGCGGAGCGCGCGAACACCCGGCTGTGGCTCAAGGGCCTGCTCTACACCGCCACGGTGTTCACCATCCTGCTGGGCACGCTGGTGATCTTCACCTTCGACCCGAACATCCGCTAGGCGCACGGGACTGAGGGACTGAGAGAACCACTCATGAAGATCCACAAGTACGACACAGTCATCGTCGGCGCAGGTGGCGCCGGTATGCGCGCCGCGATCGAGTCGACGAAGCGCAGCCGCACCGCCGTCCTCACCAAGCTCTACCCCACCCGCTCCCACACGGGCGCCGCGCAGGGCGGCATGGCCGCCGCGCTGGCCAACGTGGAGGAGGACAACTGGGAGTGGCACACCTTCGACACGGTCAAGGGCGGTGACTACCTGGTCGACCAGGACGCCGCCGAGATCCTGGCGAAGGAGGCCATCGACTCGGTCCTCGACCTGGAGAAGATGGGCCTGCCGTTCAACCGCACGCCGAACGGCACGATCGACCAGCGCCGCTTCGGCGGTCACAGCCGGAACCACGGCGAGGCCCCGGTCCGCCGCTCCTGCTACGCGGCCGACCGCACCGGCCACATGATCCTCCAGACGCTGTACCAGAACTGCGTGAAGGAGGGCGTGGAGTTCTACAACGAGTTCTACGTCCTCGACCAGCTGATCACCGAGGTCGACGGCGTGAAGCGGTCGGCCGGCGTGGTGGCGTACGAGCTGGCCACCGGCGAGATCCACGTCTTCCAGGCGAAGGCCGTGATCTACGCGTCCGGCGGCTGCGGCAAGTTCTTCAAGGTGACCTCGAACGCGCACACGCTGACGGGTGACGGCCAGGCGGCGGTCTACCGTCGCGGGCTGCCGCTGGAGGACATGGAGTTCTTCCAGTTCCACCCGACCGGCATCTGGCGCATGGGCATCCTGCTGACGGAGGGCGCCCGTGGTGAGGGCGGCATCCTCCGCAACAAGGACGGCGAGCGCTTCATGGAGAAGTACGCGCCGGTGATGAAGGACCTGGCGTCGCGTGACGTCGTATCGCGGTCGATCTACACCGAGATCCGCGAGGGCCGGGGCTGCGGCCCGGAGGGTGACCACGTCTATCTGGACCTGACGCACCTTCCCCCGGAGCAGCTGGACGCGAAGCTGCCCGACATCACCGAGTTCGCCCGCACCTACCTGGGCATCGAGCCGTACACGGACCCGATCCCGATCCAGCCCACCGCGCACTACGCGATGGGCGGCATCCCGACGAACGTCGAGGGTGAGGTGCTGGCCGACAACACGACGGTCGTCCCCGGCCTGTACGCGGCGGGCGAGGTCGCCTGCGTCTCCGTGCACGGAGCGAACCGCCTCGGCACCAACTCGCTGCTGGACATCAACGTGTTCGGCAAGCGGGCCGGCATCGCCGCCGCCGAGTACTCGCAGACGGTCCAGCACGTCGAGCTGCCCGAGGACCCGGCTTCGCTGGTCGTCGAGCAGGTCGAGCACCTGCGCTCCTCCACCGGCACGGAGCGTGTGTCGACCCTGCGGCGCGAGCTGCAGGAGACCATGGACGCGAACGTCATGGTGTTCCGCACCGAGCAGACGATCAAGACGGCGGTCGAGAAGATCGCGGAGCTGCGCGAGCGCTACAGGAACGTCTCGATCCAGGACAAGGGCAAGCGGTTCAACACGGACCTGCTGGAAGCCATCGAACTCGGCAACCTCCTGGACCTGGCCGAGGTCATGGCGGTCTCCGCCCTGGCCCGCAAGGAGTCCCGCGGCGGCCACTACCGCGAGGACTACCCGAACCGCGACGACGTCAACTTCATGCGCCACACCATGGCGTACCGCGAGGTGGGCGACGACGGCACGGAGTCCATTCGTCTCGACTACAAGCCGGTCGTCCAGACCCGCTACCAGCCGATGGAGCGTAAGTACTGATGGCAACCCCGACCCTGGACAAGGCGGACGCGGCCGGCACGCCTGAGCCCGGCTTCGCCGACTCCCCGTACATCACGGCCACCTTCCGCATCCGCCGCTTCAACTCCGAGGTCTCGGCGGAAGCGGCCTGGGAAGACTTCCAGGTGGAGATCGACCCGAAGGAACGCGTCCTCGACGCCCTGCACAAGATCAAGTGGGAACTGGACGGCACCCTCACCTTCCGCCGCTCCTGCGCCCACGGCATCTGCGGCTCCGACGCGATGCGGATCAACGGCAAGAACCGTCTGGCCTGCAAGACCCTGATCAAGGACCTCAGCCCGGAGAAGCCGATCACGGTCGAGCCCATCAAGGGCCTGACGGTCCTCAAGGACCTGGTCGTCGACATGGAGCCGTTCTTCCAGGCCTACCGCGACGTCATGCCCTTCCTCATCACGAAGGACACGAACGAGCCGACGCGCGAGCGCCTGCAGACCGCCGAGGACCGCGAACGCTTCGACGACACCACGAAGTGCATCCTCTGCGCCGCCTGCACGAGCTCGTGCCCGGTGTTCTGGAACGACGGCCAGTACTTCGGCCCGGCCGCCATCGTCAACGCCCACCGCTTCATCTTCGACAGCCGTGACGAAGCGGGCGAACAACGCCTGGAGATCCTCAACGACAAGGACGGCGTCTGGCGCTGCCGCACGACCTTCAACTGCACGGACGCCTGCCCGCGCGGTATTGAGGTAACGAAGGCGATCGCGGAGGTCAAGAAGGCGCTGATCACTCGGCGGTTCTGACCCTCCCAGCTCGCATCAGGGCCCTGTTTCCGTCACTTCGGGAACGGGGCCCTCTGGTGTTTTCGGTGACAAAGCCCCGCCCGCCGGGTCGGGGGACCCTCCTCCCCCAGCCGAGTGACCCCACGGTCAGCCCCCGACGGCGCCGGACTCTCCGCACCTAATCTGATCGCATGTCAGATGACGAGTCGTACGAGCTGCTCGGTTTCGACAATGTGCTGCTGCCCGTCGGGGACCTCGGTGAGGCCGTCGACTTCTACGAGCGGGCCGGGTTCACGGTGGCGTTCCGGTTCGACGAGGCCGGGATCGCCCTGCTGAAGGTCGGGGGCGAGACGCCTGGGATTCTGCTGCGGGTCGAGGAGGAGTTCGGGCACCGGCCGCCGACGTGGCCCTCGCCCAAGGTGTGGCTGGAGGTGCCGAACGCCAAGATCGCCGCCCAGGCGCTGCTCGGTGCCGGTATCGCCCTGCTCGACGAGCCGTTCTCCGTGGCCACCGGCTGGACCGTCGAGGTCGCCGACCCGTGGGGGAACGTCATCGGGCTCACCGACTACTCGAAACGGCCCGAGCTCGCACGGAGGGCCTGAGGCGGCGCGGAAGGCCCCGTCGGGGACGCGTACGCGGATCACCGCGTCCACGCCCCCGCTGCTCGAGTCCGTCGGCGCCAAGGTCACCCTGAACGTCGACGAACTCCTCAAGGCGGGGCGGTCGCACCCTAGTTGACCGCGTCCACCTCCCCCTCCGCCAACTCCACGTCGTACACCAACGGCCCGTCCTCCACGACCACATGCCGTGCCCGCGACCCGTACGAAGCCGCAGTCGTCGCCAGGAGATACGACCCCGGCGCCGGGACGGACAGGATGTATGAACCGTCGGCCAGGGATGTCACCCGGTCCAGCTGACGGCCGCCCTTCGAGAGCAGCGTTACCGCCGCGCCCGGGACCGGTTCGCCGTCGGCCGTGCGGATGAAGCCGTGGACGACTGAGGCAGCACCCTCCATGGCAGGCTCCGTTTCTTCCTCGCGCGGCTCCACCGCCAGATGCGGCAGCCGCTTCTCCAGGCCGGCCGGCAACCACCAGTTGGAGTTGCCGAGCAGATGCATCGCGGCCGGTACCAGGGCGGTGCGGAGGATGAAGGCGTCGAGGGCGACCGCTCCCGCGAGGCCGATGCCCGCCATCGCGGCCTCCAGCTCACCGCTGAGGATGAAGGCGCTGAAGACGCACATCATGATCAGGGCCGCGCAGTTGATGACGCGGCTCGTCTCCGCCAGGCCCACGCGGACCGCACGCGCGTTGTCCTTGGTGTGCACCCACTCCTCGTGCATCCGGCTCACCAGGAACACCTGGTAGTCCATCGAGAGGCCGAAGAGCAGGGACAGCATGATCACCGGCAGGAAGGCGGCGATCGGGCCCTCCTTGCCGAGGCCGAGGATCTCGGTGCCCCAGCCCCATTGGAAGATCGCCACGAGGACGCCGAAGGACGCGGCCGCCGCGACGAGGTTCATCACCGCGGCCGTCAGGGGCACCACCAGGGAGCGGAAGGCCACCATCAGGAGCAGGAAGCCCAGCGCGATGATCGCCGCGATGAAGTACGGCAGCCGGTCGGAGGTCACCGACGCGAAGTCCTTGGACACCGCCGTCACCCCGCCCACGTGCGCCTCGACGTCGGCCGCGGGGATGACGTCATCGCGCAGGCGGTCGATCAGCCGGTCGGTCTCCACATCCTGCGGTGACGTGGTCGGGACCACCTGGATCACCGAGACGCCGTTCGCGGGCGGCAGTGCGGCGACCTCCGCCACGCCGTCGGTCGACTCGATGCTCGAGACGAGCCCGGTCGTGGCTTCGCCGTCCACCACCACCTGCAGCGGCCCGTTGAAGCCGGGCCCGAAGCCCTCGGCAAGCAGGTCGTACGCCTGCCGGGTCGTCGTCGACTCCTGGTGGTTGCCCTGGTCTGAGGTGCCGAGCCGGATCGACAGGACGGGGATCGAGAGGCCCACCATGACGAGGAGGGCCACGGCGGCGATGGAGCGGGGGCGTCGTTCGACGTACGCCGCCCAGCGCGCCGCCGGCCCGCTCGCGTGCTCCGGCTCCGGTCCCGCCGCGGCGAGCCTGCGCCGCTGCCGGCGGCTGAGGACCCGCATGCCGAGCAGTCCGAGGAGCGCCGGCAGCAGGGTGACCGCGGCCAGCACGCCCAGCACGACGGTCAGGGACGTCGCGATGACGACGCCGTCGAGGAACCGCAGATTCATCACCAGCATGCCGGCGAGGGCGATGACCACGGTGCCGCCCGCGAACAGCACGGCACGTCCCGAGGTGTTGAGGGCCTTCACCGCCGCCTCCTCCGGCTTCATCCCGCGCAGGATGCCGCGCCGGTGCCGGGTGACGATGAACAACGCGTAGTCGATGCCCACGCCCAGGCCGATCAACGAGCCGAGCAGCGGGGCGACATCGGGAACGTTCGTGACATGGCTGAGCAGTCCCGTCCCCATCATGCCGATGCCCAGCGCGACGACCGCCACGACGATCGGCAGCAGCATCGCGAAGAACGCGCCGAAGGCGAGGAAGAGGACGATCGCCGCCGCCAGGACGCCGACCAGCTCGGACGTACCCTGGGCCGCCTCCTGGACGCGGGTGATCGCCTGGCCGCCCAACTCCACCTGCAGTCCGTCGCGTTCGGCGTCCTGCGCCGTGTCGACGACGTCCTCCACCAGCTCCTTGGGCACGGCGTTCGCCTGCTCGGTGAAGGTGACCTGGGCGTAGGCGATCCGCCCGTTCTCACTGATCTGCGCCGCCCCGCCCTCAGCCGCGTACGGGCTGGTGACCTCGCCGACTCCCTCCATGCCCGCGATCTCGTTCAGCGCGGGCTCGATCCGGGACTGCACGGACCCGTCCCGCACCGAGCCCTCGTCGACCTTCCACACGATCGTGTCCGTGTCGCCGGAACTCTCCGGGAAGGCCTTCTCCATCAGGTCGTACGCCTTTTTGGAGTCCGTGTTGGGCAGGGAGAAGACGTTCGCGTAGTCCGTGCCCGCGGCCGATCCCGCGAAGCTCACGCCGAACAGTGCCCCCACCCACAGCAACAGGACCACCAGCCGGTGCCGATAGCACCAGCGTGCCAATGCCGCCACGCTCAAGCTCCTTCGTCGCTCGGTTCGGTTGGTCCCCCAGGTCCTGGGCAACAGGATTGGCGGCGGCACGCGTGCGTGGACATCACCCGGCCATGACTCTCAAGGAACTCCAAAGACCGGAACGGGCCCCGTTGTCAGTGCCCGCGCCGATACTGGGGACATGTCGAAGGCTCCAGGCACTGTGCTGGTCGTTGAGGACGAGGAGAGCATCGCGGACGTCCTCGCCATAGCGCTGCGCTACCACCGGTTCGAGGTGATGATCGCGGGCACCGTCCGTGAGGCGCTCACGCTCGCCGAGCGGACGCGTCCGGACGCCGCCCTGCTCGACGTCATGCTGCCGGACGGCGACGGCCGGGCCCTGGGCCACCAACTGCGGGCCGCCCGGCCAGATTTGGCGCTGGTGTTCCTGACCGCGCGCGACTCGCCCGCCGAGATAGTCGGCGCCCTCGGCTTCGGCGACGACTACATCACCAAACCGTTCAACATCGACGAGGTCGTCGCGCGGATCACGGCGGTCCTGCGGCGCACCCGGTCGTCGGACGTCCTCCCGCAGCGCCCACCCCTGCGGTACGGCGATCTGGAGCTGGACGAGACGACGTACTGCGTGCACCGCGCGGGCCGGACGGTCGAGCTCACCCCCACCGAGTACGCCCTGCTGCGCTTCCTGGTGCGCAACGGCGGCCGGATCGTCCCCAAGGAGCAACTCCTGCGCCACGTCTGGCAGTACGAGCACACCCCGCCCGAGTCGACCGTCGTGGAGACCTACATCAGCTATCTGCGGCGCAAGCTGGACGCCCTGGGGGCGCCGGTGATCACCACCCGGCGGGGCGTCGGATACGGGCTGGCATGACGTTCGGGCGGTTTCGGTGCAAGCGCGGCGGGATCCACTCGCTGCGCGCCAAGCTGACGCTGGCGAACGTGGCGCTGCTGGCGCTCGGCATCGTCATGGCGACCGCGGTGAGCCTGATGGCCGCACGGCACTATCTGCTCGACAAGGTGGACTCCGAGCTGGTCAGCCAGCGTGCCTCGCTGCAGAACGCCGGGTTCACCATGGAGCAGATCGAGTCGCTGGGCGAACTGGCCGTCGCCCTCGACAATTTCACCGCCAACGACACCGACGCGCTGCCCAACACGGCGGCCTCCGTGTTCGTCGCCGTCGACGGCAAGGGCAGCCCCGTGGCGCTCGGGCCGCTCGCACCCACGGAGCGGCAGCGGGCGCTCGCCGAGGCAACGGACGACCCGGCCGGGCTCGCCGCCGAGACGGAGCCGCGGGACGTGCGGATCGGGGACGAGTCGTACCGGATGGTCGGGGCGAAGCTGTCCGACGGCACGATCGTGCTGATCGCCACCTCCACCGAGGCCCTGCACGAAGGCATGGCCAAGGCGCTCAAGCTCGACTTCGCCTTCGGCACGCTGCTGCTGGCGCTGCTCGCCTGTCTGACCATGCTCAGCGTTAGCCGCCGGATGCGGCCGCTGGAGGACATGGTCGAGACGTCGTCGGCGATCGCCGAGGGCGACCTGACCCGGCGTGTGCCGTCCAGCCGGGAGGCCACGATGGAGGTGGAACAGCTGCGGCTCGCCCTCAACTCCATGCTCCACCAGGTCGAGTCGGCGTATCTCACGCGTGAACGCAGCGCGGCCCAGCTGCGCCGCTTCGTCGCCGACGCCTCGCACGAGCTGCGCACCCCGCTGTCCGCGATACGCGGCTATCTCCAGCTGTTCGACAAGGGGATGCTGACCGACCCGGCCGAGCGGAAGCGTGCCGGGGAGCGGGTGATGGCGGAGTCCGACCGGATGGGGCGGCTCGTCGACGAAATGCTCACCCTCGCCCGCCTCGACCAGCAGCCCGAACTGCGGTTCCGGAACGTCGACTTGAGCCGCCTGGTGCGCGACGCGGCCGAGGACCTGCGGGTGCAGCAGCCGGACCGGCCGATCGGCGTCGACGCCGACGGTTCCCTGCTGGTGCACGCCGACGAGTCAGGGCTGCGGCAGGTGCTGGGCAACCTGGTGGGCAACGTACGCACGCACACGGCGGCCGATGTGCCGGTCCGGCTAGGGGTGGAGCGGAGCGACGGCGTCGTACAGCTGCGCGTCGAGGACAAGGGGCCCGGGCTCGCCGAGGAAGACGCGGTCCGGATCTTCGACCGGTTCTTCCGGGCCGGGGGCGGCGCGGGCAGCGGGCTGGGGATGGCGATCGTGCAGGGTGTCGTACGGGCACACGGGGGCGAGGTGGCGGTGCGGACGGCGCCGGGTGAGGGGCTGGCGGTGACGGTCACCCTGCCGGTGCGGGCGCCCATACCGTCGTAGCGGCTAGGGGTCGGCCGGCACCAGCGCCCAGACGGTCTTGCCGTGTCTGCCGCGGCTCCACACCCCCCATGCCGCCGCGATGCTCTCCACGAGCTGGAGTCCGCGGCCGGTCTCCTCCCACTCACCCACCATCCGCAGCCGGGGCTCCGCCTGGTCCTCGTCCGAGACCTCGATCAGACAGGAGCCGTCCGCGAGAGCGGTCACCGCCACCTCGAACTCCCGCTCCAGCAAAGGACCATGGCGTACGACATTCGTGGCCAGCTCGGACACCAGCAGAACCGCGTCGGCCAGCGCCGGGTCCTGCGGACCGTGTCCCCAGTCGGCCAGATGGTCCCGCACCCTCCGCCGGGCGAGACCGACGGAAGCCGGATGCCGGGGCAGCCGGAAGGAGTTGCGTCTCACCACGTCGGCTCCTCATCCCACACACCTCCGTCACATGGTGCTGTGTAGAGAAGCTGCCCGGAGTCACTCCCGCACAAGACAAGGCAACGAGATCGCGTCAGATCTAGCGCGGCTCAGGAGCGCCCCGAAGGGGCGCGGGGAACTGCGCGACCAGCCACAGCGCACCCGCAGACAACGCACAACGCAACCCGGCACAATCCGCGAAGCGCTCGTCATGCCTGGCGTGACGCCAGTTCCACCACCGTGATGTCCGACGGCGCCCCCACCCGCGTCGGCGGCCCCCACGCGCCCGCGCCGCGGGTGACGTAGAGCTGGGTGTCGCCGTAGCGCTCCAGGCCCGCGAGGGTCGGGTTGGCGGCCGCGGCGAGGAGGTTGCCGGGCCAGAGCTGTCCGCCGTGGGTGTGGCCGGAGAGCTGGAGGTCGACGCCGTGATCTACGGCGTCGTGGATCTGGACGGGCTGGTGGGCGAGGAGCACGCACGCGCGTGCCGTGTCCCGGTCGCCGAGGGCCTTCGCGTAGTCCGGGCCCTGGCCCTCGTCCTCGCCCGAGACGTCGTTGACGCCCGCGAGGTCGAAGTGGGTCAGCTCCGTACGGGCGTTCTCCAGCGGGCGCAGGCCGAGCCGGCGTACCTCCTCGACCCACTGCTCGGCGCCGGAGAAGTACTCGTGGTTGCCGGTGACGAAGTACGCGCCGTGCCGTGCCGTCAGCTGCGCCAGGGGTGCCGCCGCCGGGCCCAGGTCCTTGACGCTGCCGTCCACCAGGTCGCCGACCACCGCGATCAGGTCGGGCTGGGTCGCGTTGATCGTGTCGACGACCTTCTGCGCGAAGCCCCGGCCGAGGACCGGCCCCAGGTGGATGTCACTGACGACGGCGATCCGGAAACCGTGCGCCGCGCGCGGGAGTTTGGCCAGCGGGACGGTGACCCGTTTCACACTCGGGCCGTTCAGGACGCCGTACGTGCCGACCCCGACCGTGCCGACGGCGGCCGCTGCCACGGTGCCGCCGATGACTCGGGAGACGAAGAGGCGGCGGGAGGGGGCGGGCGTGGCCTCGGGGGATGCGGGCTCCGGCGCGGGCGGGTCGGCCGGCGCACCCACCGGTACGGGTTCCTCCTGCGGTACGGCCTGCGGTACGGCGACTTCCGCGTCCGCCCGCCGTTCCAGCCAGCGCCGCAGCAGTGGCCGTACGACCTCACCCGCCAGCACACCCAGAAGCAGATATATCGACAGGGCCAGCCACAGGAAGCCCGGCCAGGCCAGGAGCTGCTGGAGCCAGAAGGGGGCGCCGGAGCGTTCGGCCACGAAGGCCGCGACCGTCAGGGCCCAGCCGCCTGCGATCAGCACCGCGCCCGCACGGCGCACCAGGCCCGGACCGCGCGTCGTGTCGCGGAACAGGCGGCGCCAGACGAACCAGTTGCCCGCCACCAACGCGCTCAGCACGAGCAGCGCCACGAGCGCGAAGACGATGACCACGATGTCGTATCCCTCAGTTGTCGACGGTGCCGTACGGCTTGTCAGCTATGACGTTCGGCGCAGTGCGCGAATTCCGCGCAACCCGATGCCGCCGACGACCGTCCCCAATACGAAGGAAACGACGGCGAGCAGCAGGTGCACCCAGAAGTACGCGGTCGGGTCGCCCGCGTCGTCGAACGCGAGCCCGCTGCCGTCCTTGACGAGGTTCTTGACGAAAGTGATCCAGATGATCCAGCTCCACACCCCGAAGGCGAGCAGGAACCAGGAGACGGGGCGGCTGAGCTTCATGCCTTCAGTATCGCCGCCGCCTGTCCGGATCCGCCGCCGGGGTGGGGCGGGCGGTGGGACTTCCCGGCCCGCGACAGGTACGTTCTCGACCGTGTCCGCACCCATGAAGACCGCCAGGCGATCCCTGCTGGTCACTTCCGCCACGTTGTTGTCCCTCTCGCTGACCGCCGCGCCGGTTCTCGCGGCGCCCAAGCCGACACCGAAGCCGACACCCTCGGCCACTCCCCCGGCGAACATGTCGGCCGTGGGCGGCGCCCTGCTCGGGAAGGCGGGGCCGCAGGTCAATCTCGCGAGCGGGGTGCCGGTGCTCCCCAAGGATCTGTCCGCGCGGTCGTGGATCGTCTCCGACGCCGAGTCGGGTGACGTGTTGGCCGCGAACAACGCGCACTGGCGGCTGCCCCCGGCGAGCACGCTGAAGATGCTGTTCGCGGACACCGTGCTGCCGAAGTTCCCGAAGACCATGAAGCACACCGTGGTGCCCAGCGACCTGGCCGACATCGGCACCGGATCCAGCATGGTCGGGATCAAGGAAGGCGAGACGTACACGGTCCACGACCTGTGGCTCGGCGTCTTCCTGCGCTCCGGCAACGACGCGGTGCATGTGCTGTCCGCGATGAACGACGGCGTCGCGGACACCGTCAAGGAGATGAACGAGCACGCCGAGGAGCTCCAGGCCCTCGACACGAACGTGGTCAGCCCCGACGGCTACGACGCCCCCGGGCAGGTCTCCTCCGCGTACGACCTGACGCTGATCGCCCGCTCCGGGCTGCAGAAGAAGGACTTCCGCGAGTACTGCTCCACGGTGTCCGCGAAGTTCCCGGGCAAGACGACGAAGAACAAGAAGGGCAAGACGGTCCGCGAGACCTTCGAGATCCAGAACACCAACCGGCTGCTGACCGGCGACAGCGGCCTCGCCCAGTACCAGGGCATCGCCGGCGTCAAGAACGGCAACACCACCAACGCCGGCTCCACCTTCACCGGCGTCGCCGAGCGCAACGGCAAGGTGCTGCTGGTCACCGTCATGAACCCGGAGAAGGACGCGGCCAACGAGGTCTACAAGGAGACCGCCGCGCTCTTCGACTGGGGATTCAAGGCGGCCGGGAAGGTGGAGCCGGTGGGCGAGTTGGTGCCTCCGAAGAGCGCCACGCAGGCCGACGCCCAGCCGGGTGCGAACGACGGCGGTGAGGCCGGTGGCGCCGGGGACAGCGAGGCGTCCGCGAAGCCGGTGACGGGCGCGGCGGCCCAGAGCGGTTCCGGCGGGGTGGGGGTCGCGTTCGCGATCACCGGCGGGGTGCTGGTGCTGCTCGCGGCGGGCGCGTTCCTGGTCAACCGCCGGTGGCCGCTGCCTGATCTGGTACGTCGCCGGACGCGTCCGTGACCTCGGTCTCCTTGCTCCCCGTCGCCGTCCACGCGGCACAGAACAGGACCAGCTTCGAGGTGAAGTTGATCCACAGCAGCAGGGCGACGGGGACGCCGAACGCGCCGTACATGCTCTTCGCGGCCACGCCCTGCATATAGCCGCTGAGCAGCAGCTTGAGGAGCTCGAACCCGATCGCGCCGATCAGCGCGGCCACCATCAGCCGGCGGCGCGAGGGTTCGACGCCGGGCAGCAGGGTGAGGACGTACAGGAGTACGAGGAAGTTCGCGAGGACGGCGACGGCGAACGCGGCGATGTACAGCAGGACCCCGCCCCAGCCGCCCTCCTTGATGCCGATCTGCTCAGTGATCCAGCCGACCATCGCGGAGGCGACGGTGGAGGCGGCCAGCGTCACGAGGAGCGCTCCGCCGAGGCCTACGAGGATGCCCGCGTCCTTGGCCTTGCTCAGGACCGGGTTCTCCTCGCTGTCGGGCAGCTCCCACACCGCGCGCAGACAGTCGCGCATCGAGCCGACCCAGCCGATGCCGGTGAACAGCAGCAGGGCGCCGGCGATGAGGCCGACGGTGCCGGCGTTGGCGACCAGGCCGTCGATGTTGAGCTGCTCGGAGATGCCGGGCACCTGCTCGGCGATCTTGTCCTCCAGCTCGTTCTGCCGGGACTCGCTGAGGGTCGCCGCCGCGATGGCGGCGGCCACCGTCAGCAGCGGGAAGAGCGCCACGAAGCTGATGAACGTCATCGCGGCGGCCAGCCGCGTCCACTTCACCCGGTCCAGACGCTCGTACGACCGCCACGCGTGCGTGACCATCAACCGGGCCACCAGCGGCCCGACGACAGGGAGCTTTTTCAGCCAGTCCATGATCCGACTCTGCCCTCGTTGCGGAAGACCAATGTCCGAGTGCCCCAAAACCGCAGGACAGTGGCGATCGCCATGCCGATTCCCGCGCCGGATACGGTGTCCGCGCGCTGCGAGGTGAAGCCGAGGCCATAGTGGCTGACGGCGAGGCACAGAAGCTGGACGAGCGCTCCCGCGGCGTTCACCGCGAAGAAGACGGCATACGGGCGCAGGCCGCGCGGTCCGGTGGCCCGGTAGGTGCCGAACGCGTTGCCCACGTACGCCACGGAGCAGCCCGCCACGAAGGAGATCACCTTGGCGGTGAGCGGTTCGAGTCCGACCGGTCCGCGCAGCCAGGTGAAGAGGGCGAGGTCGGCGGCGTAGGCGAGGAGGCCCACTGAGCCGAATCCCAGCAGTTCACGGCCGCGCGGGAGGTTCACCAGTTGGCCACCGCCAAGCCGTACATCGCCAGCCATGCCAGCGCGATGAGTGCGAGGGCGCGGTCGTGGAGGACGACGTCCTCGGGTTCGCCCGCGGTGCCGCGGTCGGCGAAGACGGCGTAGCGGAGGATCGCCACGATGAAGGCGACCATGGACAGCTGCCGCCACGGCAGGACGCTGGTGTTGGGGACGCCGCCCTCCTCGAGGGCCCACAGGCAGTACCCGAGGACGGCGACGCCGGCCGCCAGCTGCCATACGAAACGCAGGTAGCCGGTGGTGTATTCGCTGAGCAATGCGCGCGTGGCGCCCGCTGTGCCGGCCAGCTGGACGGCTTCGGAGTAGCGCTTGGCGGACACCATGAACAGCGCGCCGAAGCCGGTGGTGATCAGAAACCAGCTGGACAGGGGGATGTCGAGCGCGAGCCCGCCCACCATCGCGCGCATCAGGAAGCCGGTCGTGACGACGACGAGGTCGACGACCAGGACGTGCTTGAGGCTGATGCAGTACGCCAGTTGCATGCCGATGTACGCGGTCAGCAGCGCCGCGACGGCGGGCGTGGTGAGCCAGGCCGCCGCGAGGGGCGCGAGGACGGCGAGGGCGCCGCCGACGGCGTACGCGACGGGTACGGGGACCTGGCCGGCGGCGACGGGGCGGTGGCACTTGGTGGGGTGGGCGCGGTCGGCCTCGGCGTCGCGGGCGTCGTTGATCAGGTAGACGGCGGCGGCGCAGGCCGTGAACAGCGCGAAGACCAGGGCGATACGGGTGAGTGCTCCCGGCACGAGCAACTGCCCGGCGGCCGCGGGGGCGGCGACGACCAGGACGTTCTTGACCCACTGCTTGGGGCGTGCGGTCGTGAGGAGGCCGTGGAGAAGGGTGCGTTTGGGGGGCGCGTTGGGGGTGGGGCGCGCGCCGTCCGGGTAGTGCGCGGCTTTGGTGGGGCGTGTGCCGTCGGCGGAGGTCCTGAGAGGCGCTGCCTCAGTCATGTCTGCTCCCTCGCATCCAGCGCGCCCCGAGCCGCGCCGTCAGCGCTCCGAGGGCGGCCCCCGCCGCGACGTCGGAGGGGTAGTGCACGCCGACGACCAGGCGGGAGAGGCACATGGCGACGGCGAGCGGGGGGACGAGGGGGGCGCCGAGTGCGCCGTAGGCGACGGCGGCCGCGGCTGCCGAGGTGGCGTGCGAGCTCGGGAAGGAGTGACGGCCGGCGGTGCGCACGCGGGGCGCGAGACGCGTGGGACGCGCACGGCGTACGACGCGCTTCACGCCCATGCTGGCGACGTGCGCGCCCGCGGTGAGCGCTGTGCCCCGCAACCAGGCACCGCGCCGCGCTCCGTCCACGGCCGCACCGGCGAGACCCGCCGCGATCCACAGCGCACCGTGCTCACCCGCCCACGACAGGGCGCGCGCGGCGCCCGCTACGCGCGGGTCCGCACCGCAAGCGTGGAATGCGGAAAGGATTCGGTCGTCCATGGTGTCGAAGTCGTCCACTGGACTCACTGTTCACGCCACCCCTGCCGGAATTACGGCAATATTGAGCGACATCCCATTAATCACCCATTTCGGCGAGTGACGGAATGTTACGAAACAGGGCGATAAGCCTCGGCTATACGGTCACCGCATGTCTGCCGACACCGTTTCCGTCACGGGATGGGGCCGCACCGCTCCCACCGCCGCCCGGCTGATCCGCCCACGGACGTACGAGGAGGCGGCGGCGGCAGTCCGGGACTGCGGGGCCCGCGGCAGCATCCCCAGAGGGCTGGGACGGGCGTACGGGGACGCGGCGCAGAACGCCGGCGGGACCGTGCTCGACATGACGGGCCTGAACCGCATCCACGCCATCGACGCCGACGGCGGCACCGTCCTGTGCGACGCGGGTGTCTCGCTGCACCGCCTGATGGAAGTCCTGCTGCCGCTCGGCTGGTTCGTCCCCGTCACGCCCGGCACCCGTCAGGTGACCGTCGGCGGCGCGATCGGCGCCGACATCCACGGCAAGAACCACCATGTGTCCGGCTCCTTCACCCGGCACGTCCTGTCCCTGGAACTCCTCACCGCCGACGGCGAGATCCGCACCGTCGGCCGCGACACCCCCCTCTTCGACGCGACGGCCGGCGGCATGGGCCTGACCGGGGTCATCCTGACCGCGACGGTCCAGCTCCAGCCGGTACAGACCTCCCTCATGTCCGTCGACACCGAACGCGCCACGGACCTCGACGACCTGATGGCCCGTCTGACCGCGACCGACCACCTCTACCGCTACTCGGTCGCCTGGATCGACCTCCTGGCACGCGGCGCGGCGACGGGCCGCGCGGTGCTGACCCGCGGCGACCACGCACCACTCGACACACTGCCCGCACGCGCGCGTAGAGCCCCGCTTTCCTTCCGCCCCGCCCAGTTGCCGCCCGCCCCCGCCTTCCTCCCGGAGGGGCTGCTCACCCGCACCACCGTGGGCCTGTTCAACGAACTCTGGTACCGGAAGGCGCCACGCGCGCGTGCCGGTCAGCTGCAGAAGCTCTCCACCTTCTTCCACCCCCTCGACGGCGTCCCCCACTGGAACCGCGTCTACGGCCGCGGCGGCTTCGTGCAGTACCAGTTCGTCGTCGGATACGGCCAGGAGGACGCCCTGCGCCGGATCGTGCGGCGTATCTCCGAGCACCGCTGCCCGTCGTTCCTCGCCGTCCTCAAGCGCTTCGGGGACGCCGACCCGGGCTGGCTCTCCTTCCCGGTGCCCGGCTGGACGCTGGCCGTGGACATCCCGGCCGGACTGCCCGGCCTCGGCGCCTTCCTCGACGAACTGGACGAGGAGGTGGCCGCGGCGGGCGGGCGCGTCTACCTGGCCAAGGACTCCCGGCTGCGCCCGGAACTGCTCACCTCGATGTACCCCCGACTCGACGAATTCCGCGCTCTGCGTGCGCAGTTGGACCCACGCGGGGTGTTCGTGTCGGACCTGTCGCGCCGCCTCACCCTCTAGGCAACCTCTAGGAGCTGTCGTGAAGGACGCCTTCGGCCTCCCCCAGTCCCTGCTCGTCCTCGGCGGTACGTCCGAGATCGCGCTGGCCACCGCGCGCCGCCTGATCGCGCGCCGCACCCGCACGGTGTGGCTGGCGGGCCGCCCGACGCCCGCGCTCGACGGGGCCGCCGCCGAACTGCGTGCCCTGGGGGCCGAGGTGCACACCGTCCCCTTCGACGCGCTCGACCCCGGCTCCCACGAAACGGTGCTCGGCAAGGTCTTCGCCGAGGGCGACATCGACATGGTGCTGCTCGCCTTCGGCATCCTCGGCGACCAGGCGCACGACGAGCGCGATCCGGCCGCCGCGGTACGGGTCGCGCAGACCAACTACACGGGCGCGGTGTCCTCGGCGCTCGTCGCCGCGCGCGCGTTGCAGACCCAGGGCCACGGCTCCCTGGTCGTGCTCTCCTCCGTCGCCGGCGAACGCGCCCGCCGCGCCAATTTCATCTACGGCTCCAGCAAGGCCGGCCTCGACACCTTCACCCAGGGCCTGGGCGACGCGCTCCACGGCACCGGCGTACACGTCATGGTCGTACGCCCCGGGTTCGTACGGTCGAAGATGACCGCCGGCCGGGAAGAGGCACCGCTCGCCACGACTCCGGAGGCGGTCGCGACGGCCATCGAGCTGGGCCTGAGGCGGCGCTCGGAGACGGTGTGGGTGCCGGGCGCACTGCGGCTGGTGATGTCGGCGCTGCGGCATGTGCCACGGGCGGTGTTCCGGCGGCTGCCGATCTAGGACCGGACAGGCCTAGCGAGTCGGCAGGGAGCCCCGCTCCACGTGGCCCGGCTGCGGTGGTACGACCGCACTGCCGAAGGTGAACTCGCGCAGCTTGCGCCATACGCCGTCGGGGCCCTGTTCGTAGAGCGCGAAGCCGGTGCAGGGCCAGGCGGCGGTGTAGTCGGCGAGTGCCTCGAAGGCGCGGTCCATCGCCTCGTCGTCGATGCCGTGCGCCACGGTGACGTGCGGGTGGTACGGGAACTGCAGTTCGCGCGCCACCGGGCCGGAGGCGTCGCGGACCTGCTTCTGCAGCCAGGTGCAGGCCGCGGCGCCCTCGACGACCTGGACGAACACGACCGGGGACAGGGGGCGGAAGGTGCCCGTGCCGGACAGCCGCATCGGGAAGGGACGCACGGCTGCCGCGACCTCGATGAGATGTGCCTCGATCGCGGGCAGGTCGCCGTCGTCGACCTCTGTCGGCGGCAGCAGCGTGACGTGCGTGGGGATGCCGTGCGCCGCGGCGTCGCCGAAGCCCGCGCGCCGCTCCTGGAGCAGGCTGCCGTGCGGCTCCGGGACCGCGATCGACACACCGATCGTTACGGTCCCCACGTCGTCTCCTGTCGTCTTTGCGGGTGCGTTCCCAGCCGTCCGGCTATCGACTGTACGGCCACGGGTGTGTTGTGGGCAGGCGCAACCGTAGTGATGTGCAGCGCTCTGCCCAGTGGTACGTCTGTGCGGTGGTACGCCTGAGTGCCTGTCAGTGCTTCGCGGGCAGGAAGCCCACCCGGTCGTACGCCTGGGCGAGCGTCTCCGCGGCGACGGCACGCGCTTTCTCCGCGCCCTTGGCGAGGATCGAGTCCAGCGTCTCCGGGTCGTCCAGATACTGCTGGGTGCGCTCGCGGAACGGCGTCACGAACTCGACCATGAGCTCGGCGAGGTCGGTCTTGATCGCGCCGTAGCCCTTGCCGTCGTACTTCTGCTCCAGGTCCGCGATCCCCTCGCCCGTGAGGGTCGAGTAGATGGTGAGCAGGTTGCTGACGCCCGGCTTGTTCTCCGCGTCGAAGCGGATCACGGTGTCCGTGTCGGTGACCGCGCTCTTGACCTTCTTGGCGGTGGCCTTGGGATCGTCGAGCAGGTTGATCAACCCCTTCGGGGTCGATGCCGACTTGCTCATCTTGATCGACGGGTCCTGGAGGTCGTAGATCTTCGCCGTCTCCCGGAGGATGTACGGCTTCGGGATCGTGAAGGTCTCGCCGAAGCGGCCGTTGAAGCGCTCGGCGAGGTCACGGGTGAGCTCGATGTGCTGGCGCTGGTCCTCGCCGACCGGGACCTCGTTCGCCTGGTAGAGCAGGATGTCCGCGACCTGGAGGACCGGGTAGGTGAAGAGGCCGACGCTGGCGCGGTCGGCGCCCTGCTTGGCGGACTTGTCCTTGAACTGGGTCATGCGGGACGCCTCGCCGAAGCCGGTGAGGCAGTTCATGATCCAGGCGAGCTGGGCGTGCTCGGGGACATGGCTCTGTACGAAGAGCGTGCAGCGCTCCGCGTCGAGTCCTGCGGCCAGCAGCTGCGCCGCGGCGAGGCGGGTGTTGGCCCGCAGCTCCTTCGGGTCCTGCGGAACCGTGAGCGCGTGCAGGTCGACGACCATGTAGAACGCGTCGTGGGTCTCCTGCAGGGCCACCCACTGACGGACGGCGCCGAGGTAGTTGCCGAGGTGGAACGAGCCTGCGGTGGGCTGGATTCCGGAGAGCACGCGGGGACGATCAGAAGCCATGTTCACCATTCTCTCAGGTCTCAGGGGGCGATCCGGAACGGGCTGAGAACTGGCCGGGAACAGGTGGGAACCGATCTGGCCCCGGCGGTGTAACAAGAGTGTGAGGACGCGGGAGGGGGGCCGCATCGTCGATGAGGCCGCGGTGATCGCACGCGTACGCGCCGGAGAGCCGGAGGCGTATGCGGAGCTGGTGCGGGCCCATACGGGCATCGCGCTGCGTGCGGCCGCGGCGCTCGGGGCGGGTGCGGACGCGGAAGACGTGGTGCAGCAGGCCTTCGTGAAGGCGTACTGCGCGCTGGCCCGGTTCAAGGACGGCGCGGCGTTCAAGCCCTGGCTGCTGTCGATCGTCGCCAATGAGACGAGGAACACAGTGCGCACGGCGGCCCGCCAGCGCACGCTCGCCGGCCGTGAGGCGGCGTTCGCGGAGGCGGAGCCGCTGATACCGGATGCGGCGGACCCGGCGGTCGCGGCCCTGGAGATAGAGCGCCGGGTCGCGCTGCAGGCAGCCCTGGAGAAGCTGAGCGAGGAGCACCGTCTGGTCGTCACCTACCGCTATCTGCTGGAGATGGATGAGTCCGAGACGGCCCAGGCCCTGGGCTGGCCCAGGGGCACGGTGAAGTCCCGGCTCAACCGCGCCCTGCGGAAGCTGGGCAGGCTGCTGCCGGATTTCCAGCCTCGGGAAGGGGGTGATGAGCATGAGTGACGGCCAGGAGTCGTACGACGACCAGGGCGGCGGCCGGCGTCGCGGCGAGGCCTCGCGGCTGCCGGAGGAGCTGAGGGCGCTGGGCCGGTCGCTGGACAGGCCCGGGGCCGACGGTTCCGAGACGATGGTCGAGCGGGTGCTGCAGCAGATACTCGCCGAGCAGGTGCCGGTGCCGGTGGCCGAGCCCTCGGGCAGCGGTGAGCGGCTGCGGGCGGTCCGGCGGTGGACGCGGGTGCGATGGCGTTCACTGACCGCGGCCCTGTGCGGTCTGCTGACGGTGCTGGTGCTCACGCCTCCGGTGCGGGCCACGGTCTTCGACTGGTTCGACTTCGGCGGGGTCGAGGTGCGGTACGACCCGTCGGCGGAGCCTTCTCCGGGTGCCGAGGTGCCCGGCTGCGGGAGGTCGGTGTCGCTGGCGCAAGCGGAGCAGCGGGCCGGGTTCGCGCCACAGGTGCCCAAGGCGTTCGGCGCGCCGGACGCCGTGTCGGTGACGGCCGAGCCGCGGGGGCGGTTCCTGGTGACGCTGTGCCGTCAGGAGGACGGGCGCACCATCCGGCTGGACGAGTACCCGGCCCGCCTGGACCTCTCCTTCGCCAAGACCGTGCGCGAACAGCCGGAGTGGCTGCAACTGGGCGGTGACGGCACATCGGGCTCTGACACGGCCCTGTGGTTCCGCCGGCCACACCTGCTCAGCTTCTGGCTGATCGACGAGAACGGGGACCGCTACACCCGCAAGGAACGGACAGCGGGTCCGACGCTGCTGTGGATGCACCGCACGGCGGACGGCGAGGACATGACGCTGCGGCTGGAGGGAGTGGCGTCGAGGGAACGGGCGGTGGAGATCGCGAAGTCGCTCGAGAAATCCTCAAAATCCGGATCCGAATAGTGCGGCAAAGGTGGGAACCCCGGCGGGTCGGGCGGTGTACCAGAAGTGACACGCGGCCCACGGACGGGCCGCACCGGACCAGTGGGGGACCTCATGGTGAGGATGCGTCAACTGATCGCTACAGCAGGGGGATTGGCCGCGATGCTGACCCTGGCTCTCCTGGGCGCGCCTCCCGCGTCCGCCGGCGGCCCGACGAGCGTGCTTCTGGCCTCGCCGACCACTCAGCAGGCCACGGGGCTCTACTCCACGGACCTGGAGTACACCACGCTGCAGACACTGCTCGATCAGACGGGCCGTGTTCTCGACGCGGACAAGCGGCCCACTGAGCTGATCGCCGACGCGGGCGAGTCCATCAACATCACGTGGATGATCCACGATGCGACGCCCTGGCGACAGGACTCCGTGATCGTGGGCGGCACTAAGGACATATGGATCAACACGGCCATGGGCACACCGCCCAAAGGAAACGACCAATGGAAGAAGGCTGAGCAGCCGGCTCAGTTGCACACCCTGCTCGCAAAGCTCGGCGTGATCGACAAGATCCCGAACCCGGGATCCGCCGGTGCTGCGGACAAGGGCGGCACGGCGGACCAGGGCAGCGCGGCGGACAAGGCGGCCACCACGACTCGGGCAGCCACCACAGGCGCTTCCGACAGCACCGACTGGTGGTGGGCGCTCCCGGGTGCGGCGGCCGGAGCCGTGCTGGCGCTGGTGCTGCGACCGTTCGCCGCAAGGAAGCTGCCTCTGCCGCTTCTGCGCGGCACGGAGGGAGGCCCGCGGCAGGAGCTTCGCGACCTCTGAGGCCATCTGCGGTCATCTGCGGTCGGTGGATCAGAAGACAGGCCGGGAGATCAGTAGGGAGGGGGACCGCTGTGAGATCGGGAGAGGGAGGAATGGCCCACCGTCGCAGACGCACGATGAGGCGACTCGCCGCGCTGACGCCGGTGCCGCTGGCGATGGCTCTGTTCACTGCGCCCGCGGTGGCCGCACCGGGGCCGGGCGGGGACATACCCGATCTGGCGATCGTGATGGCGGGCGGCACAGGGCGGACGACGGTGCTGCGCTCCGGCGAGCAGGACTTCGCCCGTTTCTGGCAGCTGCTGCAGCCCACCTACACCCGGACGGAGCGGGTGCCGGAGGGCTGGTTCGAGGGCCGGTATCCGCGGGTGCGGATCATCGTGGTGTGGGGGATGACGGGGATCGGCGGCTGGCCGCAGTCCCATCGTCCGCCGGGCGGTGATGTGGCCTTGCAGCGGCAGGACCAGCTGTTCGTGGACGGGGACGGCACTCCTTGGGTCCGCTCGGATCCGGCACCGGATGTGCAGGACGACGACATCCGCTGGCACCGGGCGCCCCGCTCGGTCTTCGCGGAGCTGGACCGGAAAGGGCTGCTCGGGGCGGCAGGAGAGGGCACGGACGGCACGGATGGCGCCGGTGACACGCCCGTACAGGGGTCGGGCGAGGTCTGGTGGGCGCTGCCGGGGCTGGCCGTCGGGTTCGCTGCCGGCGTCGCCGGCACGCTGCTGATACGCCGCGCGGCGGCCGGGCACGGGGCCGGGCCGCCGCGGGAGGAGCCACGACAGGAGCTGATCGATCTTTGAGCGTCGATCCTTGAAGTTCCGTGGACGCCGGGTGAGGCGTCAGCCCAGGTCGATCTCCGGGTACAGCGGGAAGCCGGCGACCAGGTCGGTCGCGCGGTGGGAGATCTCGTCGGCGACCTTGGGGTCGAGGACGTGGGCGGCCTTGGAGGGGGCCCCCGACTTGGTGGTGCCGGGTTCCGTGGTGGTGAGGACGCGGTCGATGAGGGCGGCGACCTCGTCCATCTCGGCGGTGCCCAGGCCGCGGGTGGTCAGGGCGGGGGTGCCGATGCGGATACCGGACGTGTACCAGGCGCCGTTGGGGTCGGCCGGGATGGAGTTGCGGTTGGTGACGATGCCGGATTCGAGCAGGGCGGCCTCGGCCTGGCGGCCGGTGAGGCCGTAGGAGGAGGCGACATCGATCAGGTTGAGGTGGTTGTCGGTGCCGGCGGTCACCAGGGTCGCGCCCCGGCGCATCAGGCCGTCGGCGAGGGCGCGGGAGTTGTCGACGATGCGCTGGGCGTAGTCACGGAAGGAGGGCTGACGGGCCTCGGCGAGGGCGACGGCCTTGGCGGCCATGACATGCGGGAGCGGGCCGCCGAGGACCATCGGGCAGCCGCGGTCGACCTGGTCCTTGAGGGAGTCGTCGCACAGGACCATGCCGCCGCGGGGGCCACGGAGGGACTTGTGGGTGGTGGTGGTGACGATCTGGGCGTGCGGGATCGGGTCGAAGTCGCCGGTGAGGACCTTGCCGGCCACCAGGCCCGCGAAGTGCGCCATGTCCACCATCAGGGTCGCCCCGACCTCGTCGGCGATCTCCCGCATGATCCGGAAGTTCACGAGACGGGGGTAGGCGGAGTAGCCGGCGACGATGATCAGCGGCTTGAACTCGCGGGCGGAGGCGCGCAGGGCCTCGTAGTCCACCAGTCCGGTCTGCGGGTCGGTGCCGTAGGAGCGCTGGTCGAACATCTTGCCGGAGATGTTCGGGCGGAAGCCGTGGGTGAGGTGGCCGCCGGCGTCCAGGGACATGCCGAGCATGCGCTGGTTGCCGAAGGCCTGGCGGAGCTCGGCCCAGTCGGCCTCGGAGAGGTCGTTGACCTGGCGTACGCCGGCCTTCTCCAGGGCGGGGGCCTCGACGCGGGCGGCGAGGACGGACCAGAAGGCGACGAGGTTGGCGTCGATGCCGGAGTGCGGCTGGACGTAGGCGTGGCGGGCGCCGAAGAGTTCGCGGGCGTGCTCGGCGGCGAGGGACTCGACGGTGTCGACGTTGCGGCAGCCCGCGTAGAAGCGGCGGCCGATGGTGCCCTCGGCGTACTTGTCGCTGAACCAGTTGCCCATGGCGAGCAGGGTGGCCGGGGAGGCGTAGTTCTCGGAGGCGATCAGCTTGAGCATCTCGCGCTGATCGTGGACCTCCTGGCCGATGGCGTCGGCGACGCGCGGCTCGACGGCGCGGATCACGTCGAGGGCGGCACGGAAGGCGGTGGACTCGGTGGAGAGGGGCTGCTGGTCTGACATGTGGTCGGCCTCCGGGCGGCGTGGCTTGAAGCGGTCACGGTTCACGGTTCGGCCCAGGCGCACGGCACTCGCTCGGCGGGCCCGAGGGTCAGGCCGTCGAGGGCCGCTCCCCGATGGTCGGTCCCATCCCAGCGCGCCAGTCACGGCCCGCGATCAGCCTACCGGGCGCATGAGTCGGCTTGGCTCCCGCGTCCGGCATCCGAGCGACGATAGGAAGGGGGTCCGCCTCATGTTCGGGAGTTGCCGTGACCGCTACGGAAAGCCTCATCGAAGCCGCCGACGCCCACAGCGCCCACAACTACCACCCGCTGCCGGTCGTCGTGGCGACGGCGGACGGGGCCTGGATGACGGATGTCGAGGGGCGGCGGTATCTGGATCTGCTGGCCGGGTATTCGGCGCTCAACTTCGGTCACCGCAACCGGCGGCTGATCGATGCGGCGAAGGCGCAGCTGGAGCGGGTGACGCTGACGTCGCGGGCGTTTCATCACGACCGGTTCGCCGCGTTCTGCGCGGAGCTGGCCGAGCTGTGCGGCATGGAGATGGTGCTGCCGATGAACACGGGCGCGGAGGCGGTGGAGACGGCCGTGAAGACGGCCCGGAAGTGGGGGTACCGGGTCAAGGGCGTGCCGGCGGAGATGGCGAAGATCGTGGTCGCGGGCGGCAATTTTCACGGCCGTACGACGACGGTCATCAGCTTCTCCACGGATCCGGAGGCGCGCGCGGACTTCGGGCCGTACACGCCGGGCTTCGCGATCGTGCCGTACGGGGATCTGACGGCGATGCGGGAGGCGATGACCGAGAACACCGTGGCGGTGCTGCTGGAGCCGATCCAGGGCGAGTCGGGGGTGATCGTGCCGCCGCCCGGTTATCTGCCGGCGGTGCGGGAGCTGGCTCGGGAGCGGAATGTTCTCTTCGTCGCCGACGAGATCCAGTCGGGGTTGGGGCGGACGGGACGTACCTTCGCGTGCGAGCACGAGGGGGTGGTGCCCGACATGTATGTGCTGGGCAAGGCGCTGGGCGGTGGCGTTGTGCCCGTGTCGGCCGTGGTGTCGAGTGCCGAGGTGCTGGGGGTGTTCCGGCCCGGGGAGCACGGGTCGACGTTCGGCGGGAATCCGCTGGCCTGTGCGGTGGCGCTGGAGGTGCTGGCGATGCTGCGGACGGGCGAGTTCCAGGCGCGGGCCACGGAGCTGGGCGAGCATCTGCAGCGGGAGCTGGCGGGGCTGGTCGGCACGGGTCATGTGACGGAGGTGCGGGGGCGCGGGCTGTGGGCGGGCATCGACATCGCCAGGGCGTACGGGACGGGGCGGGAGGTGTCCGAGAAGCTGATGGACCGGGGTGTGCTGGTGAAGGACACCCATGGGGCGACGATCCGCATCGCGCCGCCCCTGGTGATCGGCAAGGAGGACCTGGACTGGGGGCTGGCGCAGTTGCGGGCCGTGCTGGGGGTCTAGAGGATCACGTGCGGCAGAAAGCGTGCGTACTCGTCTGTGATCAGGCCGGACGACTCCCGGATGCCGAGGCCCGCCGACTCGTTCGCGACGACCCAGGCGCCGAGGACGACGCGGTTGCCGTCGAAGTCGGGAAGGGGGGCCAACTCCTGGTAGCAGCAGGGCTCTTCGCGTACGGCGGGATCGGCGGCCGAGGTGGCCGGCTCGTGGATGGTGACACCCGCGCCCTCCCGGCCCAGCAGGGGCTTGGCGACGTAGCCCGTGGTGGTGGCCAGGTCGCGGGGGCCGTCGAGGTAGGCGGGGAGCAGGTTGGGGTGGCCCGGATACAGCTCCCAGAGGATGGCCAGCAGGGCCTTGTTGCTGAGCAGCATCTTCCAGGCCGGTTCGATCCACAGGGTGCTGCCGGTGCCGCCGCCGTTGTCGAGGGTGTCGAGGACGTGGCCGGCGAAGCGGTCGGTGGTGAGCCATTCCCAGGGATAGAGCTTGAAACAGCCGCGGATGAAGCGGAGTTGGTTGTCGACGAAGCGGCCGGAGAGGCGGTCCCAGCCGATCTCCTCCATGGAGATCCAGGCGGTGTCCAGACCCGCCTGTTCCGCCGTCTCCTTCAGATAGGCGACCGTCATCAGGTCCTCGCCGAGTTCGTCGGCCGAGGAGTGCGCGAAGTAGAGCGGGCTGCCGGGCGGGAGCAGCGCGGACTGCTGTTTCCAGGCGGCGATGAGGCGTTCGTGGAGGGAGTTCCACTGGTCGGCGCCCGGGAAGCGCTCCGCCATCCAGAACCACTGGGGCGAGGCCGCCTCCACCAGGGAGGTGGGGGTGTCGGCGTTGTACTCGAGGAGTTTCGCCGGGCCCGTGCCGTCGTAGCGGAGGTCGAAACGGCCGTAGACGGAAGGGAGTTCGGTGCGGCGGTGCCAGGCCTCGGTGACCGCCTCGACGATGCGCGGGTCGGTGATGCCGAGGTCGGCGAAGCGGTCCTCGCGCACGATGTGCTCGGCCGCTGCCAGGCACATGCCGTGCAGTTCCTCGACGACCTCCTCCAGCGCCTCCACTTCCGGGAGCGAGAAGACGTAGTAGGCGCTCTCGTCCCAGTAGGGGCGCAGGGAGTTGTCGGGGTGGCGGGTGAGGGGATAGATGAGGCCCTGTTCCTCGACGGTCTGCTGCCAGCCGGGGCGGGGCTCGATGGTACGGCGTTCCATGGGTGTCGGTACGTTCCCGTTCAGCCGCCGGAGCTGCCCTTGTCGCTGCCGAAGCCGCCCCGGTCGACTCCGCTGCTCCCGCCGCTGCCCGACGAACTGCCGGATCCCTTGCCGGACTTGGTGAAGGAGCCGCCCTTGACCCAGTCGCCCTTCTTCTTGCCGCCGTAGTAGTAGGCGCCGTCGACGGTCGTGGCCGACTTGCAGTTCTTGTCGGCGATGACGTTGTAGCCCTTGCCGAGGCGGTAGCTGTCGCGGTCCACGCAGCGCTTGTCGGGGTCGGAGGAGCAGGAGGTCAGGGCCGCGGCAAGCAGTCCCATGCCGCCCAGTACGACCGTGCCCGAGCGCAGTTGCCGGCGTGTGTCGGCCATGTTCATGTCTCCCCGTTGGTGTGGATCTTCGGCGGTCAGCTTAGAGATCGGTAAGAGGGGCCCCGCAGCCGGGCCGCCCCTCGCGCCTCTCCCCTACTGTCACTTTGTGCTCTTTGGAATGGTGTGCGCCCTTGGTGCCGCGGTCTGCTTCGGTACGGCGACGGTGTTGCAGGCGATGGCGACGCGGACTGCGGACACGGGCCGGGGCGGGGAGGCCGCGCTGTTCCTGCGGGCGGTCCGGCAGTGGCGGTATCTGGCCGGGCTGGCGCTCGACGGGCTGGGGTTCTTGTTCCAGGTCGCCGCGCTGCGGTCGGTGCCGATCTACGCGGTCGGCGCGGCGCTGGCCTCCAGCCTCGCCGTGACGGCGGTGGTCGCGGCGCGGCTGCTGCGGGTACGGCTCACCGGGAGCGAGTGGGCCGCGGTGGGGGTCGTGTGCGCCGGGCTCGCCATGCTGGGGGTGGCGTCGGGGACGGAGGGCGACCGGGGCGGGCCGGCGGCGTTGGAGTACGCGATGCTCGCCACGGCCGTGGCGGTGCTGCTGCTCGGGCTGGGCGGCGGGCGGCTGCCGGAGCGGGGGCGTGCCCTGCTGCTGGGGCTGGGCGCCGGGTTCGGCTTCGGGGTGGTCGAGGTGGCGGTGCGGCTGATCGACTCGCTCGCGCCCTCGGACCTCCTCGCGAATCCGGCGGCGTACGCGCTGCTGCTGGGCGGCGGCGCCGCGTTCCTGTCGCTGACCTCGGCCCTGCAGCGCGGCTCGGTGACCACCGCCACCGCCGGGATGGTGATCGGGGAGACCGTCGGGCCCGCGCTGGTGGGCGTGGTGTGGCTGGGCGACCGTACGCGAGAAGGGCTGGCGTGGCTCGCCGTGCTGGGGTTCCTGGTGGCCGTGGCGGGGGCGTTGGCGCTGGCGCGGTTCGGGGAGGTGACGGAGGAGGTGCCTGAGTCGGCCGCCCCCGGGAATGTCCCGAGTTCTGCGGATCCTCAGCCTTAGAGCCTTGGAGCCTGAGCCGGGCCCGTCCTACGGCAGCACCCTGCACAACGCGTCCAGCGCCCCCGCCCACGCATGGTCCGGCGGTGTGCCGTACCCCACGACCAGCGCGTCCAAGGGCTCGGTCACCGCCTCCCGGTGGCGAAAGTAGGTCAGTCCGTGCAGGGCGAGGCCCTGCCAGGTGGCGGCCTGGAGCACCGGCTTCTCGGTGCCGGGCGGGAGGCGCAGGACGGCGTGCAGGCCGGCCGCGATGCCGGTGACCCGCACCTCCGGCGCCCGCGACGCCAGGGCCGCGACCAGGGCGTCACGGCGACGCCGGTAGCGCAGCCGGGCGGCGCGGACATGGCGGTCGTAGGCACCGGACGTGATGAACTCGGCCAGCGTCAGCTGGTCCAGCACCCCGCAGGTGTCGTGGCCGCCCTTCGCCGCCACCGCCTCGTCCGTCAGGCCGGGCGGCAGGACCATCCACGCCAGGCGCAGCGCGGGGGCGAGGGACTTGCTGGCCGTGCCGAGGTGGACCACGCGGTCCGGGTCGAGATCCTGGAGGGCGCCGACGGGCTGGCGGTCGTAGCGGAACTCGCCGTCGTAGTCGTCCTCCAGCACCAGCCCGCCGGTGCGCCGCGCCCAGTCCACGACGGCCGTCCGTCGGTCGCGGTGCAGGGGCACGCCCATGGGGAACTGATGGGCGGGGGTGAGGAGTACGGCGCCGACGCCGCTCAACTCGCCGATGCCCGTGCCGAGTTCATCGAAGGGCAGCGGGCAGGTGCGCAGGCCGGCGGCCGTGAGCAGGTTCCAGTGCGGGGGAAGGCCGTACGACTCCACGGCGACGGTCCGTGTGCCGCGCGACCGCAGGACCGTGCTGAGGAGTCCCAGGGCGTGGGCGAAGCCGGAGCAGATCAGGATGCGGTCGGGGTCGGTGCGCACGCCGCGGGCTCGGGCGAGGTAGCCGGCGAGTGCGGTGCGCAGTTCGACGCGGCCGCGGGGGTCGCCGTAGCCGAGGGCGTCGTTCGGGGCGGCGGTGAAGGCGCGGCGGGCGGCCTTGAGCCATGCGGCGCGGGGGAAGGAGGCGAGGTCGGGGGTGCCGGGGCGCAGGTCGTACGTCGGACGGTGCTGCTCGCGGCGGGAGCGGGACGGGTCGGCCGGCGGGACGACCGTACGGTCGCCGACGCGGGTGCCGGAGCCCTGGCGGGCGGTGAGCCAGCCCTCGGCGACGAGGTCGGCGTAGGCGTCGGCGACCGTGTTGCGGGCGATGCCCAGGTCGGCGGCGAGGGTGCGGGAGGAGGGCAGCCGGGTGCCGGGGGCGAGGCGGCCGGTGCGGACCGCCTCGCGCAGGGCGTCGGTCAGGCCCCGGCGCAGGCCGGTGCCGGTCGGTTCCAGATGCAGGTCGACGCCCAGAGTGGCCCAGGATTCCGCCATGGAAATGGACCATACTCCTGGGCTGCTTCGCTCCTAGGGTCGAGGGCATGACCACACACGAAACCGTTCCGTACGCCCCCGAGCACACCCCCCGGCTGGCCTGGGCCGAGCACGCCCCCGAGGTCTACAAGGCGATGGTCCGTCTCGACGCGGCCTCCCGGAAGGGACTCGACCCCAAGCTCCTGGAGCTGGTGAAGGTCCGCGCCTCGCAGCTCAACCGCTGTGCGCTCTGCCTCGACATGCACAGCAAGGACGCGCTGGCCGCGGGCGAGAGCGTCGAGCGGATCATCCAGCTGGGCGCCTGGGAGGAGTCCCGGCACTTCTACACGGAGAAGGAACTGGCCGCGCTGGAGCTGACGGAGGCCGTGACCGTCCTGACCGACGGCTTCGTGCCGGACGAGGTCTACGAGACGGCCGCGAAGCACTTCGAGGAGGCCGAACTGGCCCAGCTGATCGCCGCGATCACGGTGATCAACGCCTGGAACCGGTTCGGCGTGACCTGCCGGATGGTGCCGGGGCACTACACGCCGGGGGATCACGGCTGAGGACCCCGGGAGACCACGGGTGAGGACACCGGGCGCCCTCCGCTAGGGCGCCCGGCGTGCTGCTACCGAGCTACCGGGACAGCCACGCCCGCCACGTCGACTCGTGGCTGTCCACCCACTTCTTCGCCGCCTCCTCGGGGCTGAGCTTCTGGTCGGCGATCATCAGGGAGACCTCGTTCTGGTCCTCGGTGGTCCACTTGAAGTTCTTGAGGAACCGGGCCGCCTCGCCGCCGTTCTTGGCGAAGTCGGCGTTGAGGTACTTCTGCAGCGGGGTGTGCGGATAGGCGCAGGCGACCTTCTCCGGGTCGGCGTCGCAGCCCTCCTTGTACGCCGGGAGCTTCACCTCGGTCATGGGGACCTTCTTGAAGAGCCACTGGGGGGCGTACCAGTAGGTGAGGAAGGGCTTCTTCTCCTTGGCGAACTGTTTGATCTGGGTGATCTGCGCGGCCTCCGAACCGGCGAAGACCACCTGGTAGTTCAGCTTCAGGTTCTTGACCAGCGCCTTGTCGTTGGTGACGTAGGACGGGGAGCCGTCCATCAGCTGGCCCTTGCCGCCGCTTTCGGCGGTGCGCAGCTGGGAGGCGTACTTGTTGAGGTTCTTCCAGTCGGTGACGTCGGGGTGCTGCTTGGCGAAGTACGTCGGGACGTACCAGCCGATGTGCCCGGTGACGCCGAGTCCGCCGCCGTTCACGATGGTCTTCTTGTCGGCGACGTAGCGCTGCTCCTCCTCCGGGTGGCCCCAGTCCTCCAGGAGCGCGTCGACGCGGCCCTGGCTGAGCGCGTCCCAGGCCGGCACCTCGTCGATCTGGACGGTGTCGACGCGGTAGCCCAGCTCGTGTTCGAGCAGGTACTGGGCGACGGCGACATTGGCCTGCGCGCCGACCCAGGACTGCACGGACAGGGTGACGGACTTGGTGCCCTGGGCGTTGGCGAAGGGCGAGGCCTGCTTGGTCATGTCGGCGGCGCCGCAGCCGGTGAGCAGCAGCAGCGAAGACGCCCCGGCCACCATGGCAGTCGTACGAAGTCGCATGTCACGCTCCCTTCTTCGCGCGGCGTTCGGTCGGCTGGGTCACCCGGTCGAGCATCAGGCCGAGGCACACGATCGCGGCGCCCGCGACCAGGCCGGTCGCCAGATCGCCCTGCGCGAGCCCGAACACGACGTCGTAGCCGAGGGCTCCGCCGCCGACCAGGCCGCCGATGATGACGACGGCGAGAACCAGCACCACGCCCTGGTTGAGCGCGAGGAGCAACGCCGGGCGGGCGAGGGGGAGTTGGACCTGCCGGAGTTGCTGCCAGGTCGTCGCGCCGAGCGAACTCGAGGACTCCAGCGCGGCCGGGTCGACCTGGCGCAGGCCCTGTGCGGTGATGCGGACGACGGCCGGAAGCGCGTAGACGACGGCCGCGGCGACGGCCGGGGCGCGGCCCACGCCGAACAGCGCGACGACCGGGATCAGGTAGACGAACTGCGGCATCGTCTGGAAGACGTCCAGGACGGGACGGAGCAGCCGCTCGACGCGGTCGCTGCGGGCCGCCGCGATACCGGTCGCGAAGCCGAGGACGAGGGTGACGGCCACGGCCGCGAGGACCTGGGAGAGGGTGTCCAGCGAGGAGTCCCAGACGCCGAGTACGCCGATCGCGGCCATGGCGAGTACGGCGGTCAGCGCGGTGCGCCAGGTGCCGATCAGCCAGGCCAGCGCGGCGACGATCAGCAGCACCGACCACCAGGGCAGCCACTGGAGCCCGTCACGGACCGGGTCCAGGACCCATGTGGTGAAGTGCGCGGCCCAGTCGGCGGTGCCGCCGATGACGGGGACGCCGGAGTAGAGGTGCGCGGTCATCCAGTCGACGGCCCGGTTGACCGGTTCGGCGATGGCGACCGTCCAGGCGTCCGGCCAGTCGGCACGGCCCGCGAACCGGGCGGCGAGGGCGATGACGAGGGCGCCGACGGCCCCGTACGCCCATATCGCCTTACGACCGTCCCCGCCCCGCTGCTCGCCTGCCGCACCGGTCACGCGGTCCAGGACGACCGCGATCAGCACGATCGGAATCCCGGCCGCGAGCGCGACGCCCACGTCGACCGAGGCCAGCGCCTGGTAGACGCGGTCACCGAGACCGCCGCCGCCGATCACCGACGCGATGACCGCCATCGACAGCGCCATCATGATCGTCTGGTTGAGGCCCAGGAGGAGTTCCTTGCGGGCCAGCGGGATACGGGCGGTCAGCAGGCGTTGGCGCGCGGTGGTGCCGAGCGACTCGACTGCCTCCAGCACCTCCTTGTCGGCGCCGCGCAGGCCGAGGGCCGTGAGGCGGGCCATGGGCGGGGCGGCGTAGACGACGGTGGCGAGGACGGCCGCGGGGACGCCGATGCCGAAGACCAGGACGACGGGGAGGAGGTACGCGAAGGCGGGCAGCACCTGCATGGTGTCCAGGACCGGGCGCAGAGCGCGGTCCGTACGAGGGGACAGTCCCCCGGCGAGACCGAGCAGTACGCCGACCACGACCGACGCGAGGACCGCCACGACCATCAGGGCGAGGGTCTGCATCGTCGGGATCCACATGCCGAGCAGGCCGCAGGTGAGGAACGCGGCGGCCGTGCCGAGGGCCAGGCGCACGCCGGCCACCCGCCAGGCGATCAGTGCGCCGACCGCGGTGACGCCTGCCCAGCCGGCGGCCAGCAGGAGGAGGTAGACGGCGCGTACGGAGACGACGACGGCGTTGCTGACGTGGCCGAAGAAGTAGAGGAACAGGGGGTGGCTGTCCCGGTTGTCGATGATCCAGTCGCTGGTCCTGGTGAGGGGCTCGGATACGTCGACGGTGAGCGCGTCGGGCCAGGCGCCGCCGGTCCAGCGGGCGTGGGCGAGGGGGACGAGGATCGCTGCGGTGAGGGTGAGGAGGGTGAGCTTGGCCACCGCCTGGTGCTTCAGGACGCCAGGCAGTGCGGTGCGAGAGGTCGGGACGGTGAGCGTTGCCATCAGACCGCCTCCGCGTGGGGGTCGGCGTCGGGGCGTGGCGCTCGCCCGCGCTGGCGGGGTGCCGCTGCGCCCACCCGTGCCGCCCCAGCGGCACGACTGCCCGCAGTTACGGCGGTTTCACGGCTGCCGCTGCTCGCGGCTACGGTGCCTGCGACCACGCCGAGCAACTGCTCGTGGTCCACCACCCCGAGGCAGTGGCCCTGCTCCACCACACACGCGGGCTTTCCGGAGTGGGCCACCGTCTTGATCGCCTCCGCGACGACCGCCTCGGGGGCCAGCGCGTCGGGATGCTCCGAGCCCCCGCACTCCCCGGCCCGCATCGCCGTCCGCACCGTCATCACCTGCTCCCGCGGCACATCCCGTACGAATTCCCGTACGTACTCGTCGGCCGGAGAGCCCACGATCTCCTCCGGCGTGCCCAGTTGGACCACGCGGCCGTCGCGCATGAGGGCGATGCGGTCGCCCAGCTTCAGGGCCTCGCTGAGGTCGTGGGTGATGAAGACCATGGTGCGGCCCTCCTCGCGGTGGAGGCGGATGACCTCCTCCTGCATGTCCCGGCGAATCAGGGGGTCCAGGGCACTGAACGGCTCGTCGAAGAGGAGGACTTCGGGGTCCACCGCCAGTGCTCGGGCCAGGCCCACCCGCTGGCGCTGGCCGCCGGACAGCTGGCTCGGCTTGCGGTGTTCCATGCCGTCCAGGCCGACCTTGGTCACCACCTCCGCCGCCCGCGCGCGGCGCTCCGCCTTGCCCATGCCCTGGATCTCCAGGCCGTAGGCGACGTTGTCGAGGACGGTGCGGTGCGGGAGGAGGCCGAAGTGCTGGAAGACCATCGCGGCACGGTGGCGGCGGAGTTCGCGGAGGCGGGGCTTGTCCATGGCGCGGACGTCCTCGCCGTCGATGGCGATCGTGCCGGACGTCGGCTCGATGAGGCGGGTCAGACAGCGGACCAGGGTGGACTTGCCGGAGCCGGACAGGCCCATGACGACGAAGACCTCGCCCTTGCGGACGTCGAAGGAGACATCACGGACGGCGGCCGTACAGCCGGTGCGGGCGCGGAGGTCGGCGGGTCCGAGGGCCGCCAGTTCCGGGTCGGCGGGAACGCGGTCCGCCTTCGGGCCGAAGACCTTCCACAGGCCCTGGACGGAGAAGACGGGCGTGTTCGGCGTCGTACTCATCACGCACCACCACCGATCAGGTCGACGGCCTTCTCCCCGACCATGAGCACCCCGATCATCGGGTTCACGGCGGGCATCGTCGGGAACACGGACGCGTCGGCGATCCGGATCCCCTCCAGGCCACGGATCCTCAACTGCGGGTCCACGACCGCCTGTTCGTCGGCCGCCGCGCCCATACGGCACGTGCCCGCCGGGTGGTACACGGTGTGCGCGACCTTACGGGCGTACTCGCTGAGTTCCGCGTCGCCGAGGATCTCCGGACCGGGGCACACCTCGCGCTTGAGCCAGCCCGCGAGGGGCTCGGTCTTGGCGATCTCGCGGGCGATGCGGATGCCGTCGACCAGCGTCCGACCGTCGTAGTCGTCCTCGTCCGTGAAGTAGCGGAAGTCGAGGGCGGGCTTCACGGCAGGGTCGGCGCTCGTCAGGTACAGGCGGCCACGGGACTTCGGCTTGGGGATGTTCGGGGTCATCGATACGCCGAACTCCGGGCGCTCGTAGCCCAGTCGCTCCGGGTTGTCCGTGAACGGGATCTGGTAGAAGTGGAACATCAGGTCCGGGCCCGCGTGTTCGGGGTCGCGGCGCACGAACAGGCCCGCGTCGGAGTCCATCGCGGAGTTCTCCGGGATGGGGCCGTCCGTCTCCCAGACGATCACCGACTCCGGGTGGTCGAGCAGGTTCTCCCCGACGCCGGGCAGATCGTGGACGACCGGGATGCCGAGTGCTTCCAGGTCCTTACGGGGCCCGATGCCCGAGTGGAGCAGCAGGCGCGGCGAGTCCACGGCACCGGCGCAGAGCAGGATCTCGTTGCGGGCGCGTACGACGAACTCCGCGCCGTCCTTGTCCCGTACGTGCACACCCTCGGCCCGCGTGCCGTCCAGCTCCAGCCGGTACGCCCACGTCTCCAGCAGGATCGTCAGGTTCGGGCGCTCGTCCATCACGGGGTGCAGGTACGCCACCGACGCGCTCGACCGCTTGTTGTTCTCCGGGTGGTAGGCGAGGTCGAAGAAGCCGACGCCCTCGGTGAACGGCTTCTTGTTGAAACCCTCGACGCGCGGAACGCCGAGTGCGGCCTGCGCGGCGTCGACGAAGTCGCGGGCGATGGCGTTCCGGTCCTTCTCGTCGACCGGGACGATGTTGTTCAACAGCCGCGCGTAGTACGCCTCCATCGGCACTGCGCCCCACCCCTGAGCACCGGCCGCCTCCCACTCGTCCCAGTCGGACGGCAGCGGCTTGAAGGCGATGAGCGTGTTGTGGCTCGAACACCCCCCGAGCACCCGGGCACGGCTGTGCCGGATGTGCGAGTTGCCGCGCGGCTGCTCGGTCGTCGGGTAGTCATAGTCCAGCTCACCACCGAGCAGCCCCATCCAACGACGCAGCGTCAGCACGTCGTCCCGGCCGACATCACTCGGACCGCCCTCGATGACGGCAACGGTGACATCCGGATTCTCAGTGAGGCGCGAGGCAATGACGGAGCCCGCGGTGCCGCCGCCGATGACGACGTAGTCGTAGAGGTGGGGGTTTTCGGACATGGGACAGTAACTCCAAAAGGGATCAAGGGGCGTGACTGGACGCGCCCCAAAGGGGCGCGGGGAACTGCGCGACCAGCCACGACGGCGCGGCAGACAACAGCTACCCGGCGAACCAGCGAACCGGCTTCGGCGCCAAGTTCTGATACACATGCTTGCTCTCGCGATACTCCGCAAGCCCGGCCGGACCAAGCTCGCGCCCCACCCCACTCTTGCCGAACCCACCCCACTCCGCCTGCGGCAGGTAAGGGTGGAAGTCGTTGATCCAGACGGTCCCGTGCCGCAACCGCGCAGCGACCCGGCGGGCCCGTCCCGCATCGGTCGTCCAGACGGCGCCAGCGAGCCCGTACTCCGTGTCGTTGGCGAGGGCCACCGCCTCGTCCTCCGTGCGGAACGTCTCGACGGTGAGGACCGGGCCGAAGACCTCTTCGCGTACGACCTTCATCTCGCGGTGGCACTGGTCGAGCACCGTCGGCTCGTAGAAGTAGCCGGTGGCCGGGCGTTCCGCGCTCGGCTCGGGACGCTTGCCGCCGGAGCGCAGCACCGCGCCCTCTTCCAGCGCGGAGGCGACGTACGACTCGGTTTTCGCGCGCTGCTGCTCGGAGACCAGCGGGCCGCACTCCACGCCGTCCTCGGTGCCGCGGCCGAGGCGGATCTTCGAGGCGCGGTGGGCGAGTTCGGCGACGAAGCGCTCGCGGACCGACTCCTCGACGATGAGCCGGGAGCCCGCGGAGCACACCTGACCGCTGTGGATGAAGGCGGCGTTGAGGGCCTGGTCGACGGCCGTGTCGAAGTCCTCGTCGGTGGCGCAGGCGTCTGCGAAGACGACGTTGGGGTTTTTGCCGCCGAGTTCGAGGGCGACCTTCTTGACGGTCACGGCGGCGGCCTGGGCGACCTTCGTGCCGCTGATCAGGCCGCCGGTGAAGGAGACGAGGTCGACGTCGGGGTGCTCGGCGAGGCGGGCGCCGACCGAATGGCCGGGTCCGGTGACGATGTTGGCCACGCCGGCGGGCAGACCGGCCTCCGCGAGCAGGTCGATCAGGGCGATCGTCGTCAGCGGCGTGATCTCGCTCGGCTTGATCACGAAGGTGTTGCCGGCCGCGAGCGCCGGGGCGATCTTCCAGCTGGCCTGCAGCAGGGGGTAGTTCCAGGGCGTGATCAACGCGCAGACGCCGACCGGCTCGTGCACCACGACGCTGTGGATGTCGGGCGAGCCCGCGTCGACCACCCGGCCCGCGCCCTCCGCCGCCACCAGGTCGGCGAAGTAGCGGAAAGCGTCGGCGACGCAGTCGATGTCGATCCGGCCCTCTTCGACGGTCTTGCCCGCGTCACGGCTCTCCAGGAGCCCGAGCGGCTCACGGTCGCGCACGAGGAGATCGGCGACGCGGCGCAGCAGCGCGGCGCGCTCGGCGACGGGGGTGTGCGACCAGTCCCCCTCGTCGAAGGCGCGGCGGGCCGCGGCGACCGCCAGATCGGTGTCCTTCTCGTCACCCTCCGCGACCACGGCGAAGGGCAGGGCGTCTGCCGGGTCCACAACTGCGCGGGTGGCGCCGGAGACCGCTTCCAGCCACTGGCCGTCGACATGGATCGTCCGTTGCGCCTGCTGCCTTGCCATGATCGGTATTGCCTTCCGTTCCTGTTCAGTGCCCCTGAGTCACACACGTGTCACCCTCGGGGACCGTGAGCGCCTGCCCCCGGCCTCGCTGATCCATGCGCAATACATGGCCGAAAGTGGGGCGTGTCACTGAACAGGCGCCTTGGTCGCCTCAGTCGATGGACGCCGGTTCGCAGGCGTAGGGCGGGCAGAAACCCTCCAGCGCGGCGGTCAGGAGCTGGAGCTCGTCCTCGCGGCCGTCGGAGTCGAGGCCGTACGCGGCGATCGCGTAGATCTTGCCGTCCTCGGCGACGAAACGCTCGTCGTAGACATGCCAGGGGCCGACATCGGGCTCGCCCCTGAGGGAGTCGGCCAGATACTCCAGCCGGGAGCCCGGCAACTCGCCGTCGTCGAGGGTCTGGAGGTCCAGTTCCTTGAAGCCGGGGGCCTTCGGGGTCTCGTCGGACAGGAACAGCTCGAAGGACTCCTCCGGTGACCCCTCCGCCACCTGGTACACCTGCAGCCGGCGTTCGCCATCCGGGCTGCGGTAGGAGGCGTCGGGGGTGGAGACCGGCGGCACGGCGCCGCCGGCTCGTGGCGGCCGACGGCTCGTCGCCCCCAGAACGGCCGCTTCTCGTGGTACATGATCAGCGGCGCGTGCTGTTCGACACGGATGCGTTCCTTGAGCCGCTGGAAGCGCTGCCCCTCGGCCTGCTCGGCGGGGTCATCGGCCGCGTCCGGGAAGCGCTGCGGGGACAGTTCTGCGGCCAGCACCTTGGCGAACTGCCCGCGCTGCCCGGCCACGCACAGCGCGATCAGCGCGAACACGCCGAGGGTGAGCCCGGCCTGCCAGGGCTCCAGGATGCCACCGGCCTCGGAGAAGTCCGGGGCGAGCAGGTCGGTCCAGGTGGAGGAGTCGCCGACGTAGTACGAGTCGCCGTAGGAGGAGTAATAGGAGGAGGAGTACGACTCTTCGTCCCCGCCGCCGAACGCCGCGACCACGGTGGTGATCAGGAACATCGTGAAGAGGATGCGGCCCCACCAGCGGAACATGAAGGCGGGCAGCCGTCGGTACAGCGGCGGCTGCGCCTCCTTGCCGCGGACCCAGGAGGCGACCGCGAGCAGCAGGCTGGGGACGAGGAACCCGGCGAGCAGTCCGCCGGTCAGCGGCAGCCCGACCACCCACAGGCCGACGATCAGCCCGGCCCAGAGCAGTTCCTGGCGCCGGGCGCGCAGCGCGTGGGCGAGCACCCGGGCCGCGTCGAAGCCGAGCGACGGGGCCACGATCCGCTGTTCGTGGAGGTGCAGCTGCTCGATGACCCGGTCCCGGTAACCGGAATCCAGATAGGTGCCCGCGCACAGCAGCCGGGTCGCCTCGCTGGCGTGCGGCGGTGTGGGCGGGTGGGGCGGCAGCATAGAGGGGCAGGTGGGGCGAGGGAACCGGAATGCCGGGAGGCCGGGAGACCGGGGCGGTCCGCGGCCCTGCGGTGGACGAGCCCGCATCCTTTGACTAAAGTCAAAGAAGTATGGAGCCAGTCAGCACTGAGCCAGTCTCGACGGAACATGTGACGGCCTTCCGCCGGTTCAACCGCTACTTCACGCGCCGTATCGGCGCGCTCGACGACCACTACCTCGGCCAGGACCGCCCGCTCGGCGAGGCCCGGCTGCTGTTCGAGATCGCCGAGAGCCCGGCCGGGGTGTCCCTGCGGGAGCTGAGGAGCCGGCTCGGCCTGGACGCCGGGTACCTGAGCCGGATGGCGAAGGCCCTGGAGGCGCAGGGCATGGTCCGTATCGCCGTGCACCCCGACGACAACCGGCTGCGGATGGTCGAGCTGACCCCGGCCGGGCACGTCGAGCTGAAGGAACAGCAGCGCCGGGCCAACGCCCTCGTGGCCCACCTCCTCGGCGGCCTCACCGACCGGCAGCGCGCCGACCTCACGGAGGCGATGACCACCACCCGCCGCCTGCTGCGCCTCGCCGCCATCACCGTCGACCTCGTCGACGGCGCCTCCGAGGACGCCCGGGCCTGCCTCGACGCCTACGCCGCCGACATCGACGACCGCTTCCCGGAAGGGTTCGACCCGTCGGACCTCGTACGGCCCGAGGAGGTGTCCGGGGACGCCGGGGCGTTCTTCGTGGCGTACGAGGAGGGCAGGCCGGTGGGGTGCGGGGCGCTGCGGCGGCTGGAAGACGGCGTCGGCGAGATCCGCCATGTGTGGGTGCACCCGGACGCCCGGCGCCTCGGGCTCGCCCGCCGGATCCTCGACGCCCTGGAGCGGGAGGGCCGACGCCGCGCCTTCGACGTCGTACGACTGGACACGCACGCGGTGCTCACGGAGGCGCAGGCGATGTACCGGGCGTGCGGATACCGGGAGATCCCGGCGTACGTCGACCACGTCTACGCCCACCACTGGTTCGAGAAGCGGCTACGGGACTGACGAGGAACCCGTCGCGTGAGTCACTTGGCGGCCGCGGACTTCGCCAGCTCCACGGCCGCGACCAGGCTGAGACCCGGCTCCGCCTGACGCAGCACCTTGATCGCCTCGACCGAGTCGGCCGGCCCCTGATATCCCGCGCCGGCCAGTCGCTCACGCACCCAACGCGCCCGTACGTCCGACTCGGTGGCCGCGGCGGCCCGCTCGGCGACCGCGACGGCCCGCTCCAGGCCGGGGCGTTCCTCTGGGCTCGCCTCGGCGAGGGCCTGGCGGAGGGACGATACGGCCACGTCCGCGTCCCGCACGAAGATGACGGCGCTGCTGCTTTTCCCGAACATGCGGACCAGTCTTCCAGGCAACCCTGAACGCACTGATCCCCGGGCCACGCGCACCGCGGCCCGGGGATCGGGAGAAAACGTCGGCTCAGATGAGGCCGAGACCGCGGACCGCCTCGCGCTCCTCCTCGAGCTCCTTGACGGAGGCGTCGATACGGGCGCGGGAGAACTCGTTGACGTCCAGGCCCTGGACGATCTCGTACGCGCCGTCCTTGGTGGTGACCGGGAAGGAGGAGATGAGGCCCTCCGGGACGCCGTACGAACCGTCGGACGGAATGCCCATGGAGACCCAGTCGCCGTCGGCGGTGCCGTTGACCCAGCTGTACACGTGGTCGATGGCGGCGTTGGCGGCGGAGGCCGCGGAGGACGCGCCGCGGGCCTCGATGATGGCGGCGCCGCGCTTGGCGACGGTCGGGATGAAGTCCTCGGCCAGCCACTTCTCGTCGTTCACGACCTCGGCGGCGTTCTTGCCGGCGATGGTGGCGTGGAAGATGTCCGGGTACTGGGTGGCGGAGTGGTTGCCCCAGATCGTCAGCCGCTTGATGTCGGCGACCGAGGCGCCCGTCTTCTTCGCGAGCTGGCTCAGCGCGCGGTTGTGGTCGAGGCGGGTCATCGCAGTGAAGCGCTCGGCCGGTACGTCGGGGGCGGCGGCCTGCGCGATGAGCGCGTTGGTGTTGGCCGGGTTGCCGACGACCAGGACCTTGATGTCGTCCGCGGCGTGGGCGTTGATGGCCTGGCCCTGCGGCTTGAAGATGCCGCCGTTGGCCTCCAGGAGGTCACCGCGCTCCATGCCCTTCGTGCGGGGGCGGGCACCCACGAGCAGCGCGACGTTGGCGCCGTCGAACGCGACGTTCGGGTCGTCGGTGATCTCGATGCCCTGGAGGAGGGGGAACGCGCAGTCGTCCAGCTCCATGGCGGTGCCCTCGGCGGCCTTCAGCGCCGGGGTGATCTCCAGGAGCCGCAGCTTGACCGGCACGTCCGCGCCGAGCAGCTGGCCGGAGGCGATGCGGAAGAGCAGGGCGTAACCGATCTGGCCGGCCGCGCCGGTGACGGTGACGTTCACGGGAGTGCGGGTCATGGCGTTCTCCGTATGACAGCTGGCGATGGGGCGTCCCTGCCCCGGGGGTCCGAATGATCGATCTCTTGGCGTCAAGAGAGATCACCGGTCAGGCTATCGCGCATCCGGGATCCCGGACGTCCGGCCCCCTGTAACCCACCCCACAGCCCCCAAAAGAAGGCGGCCGCCATGCCCGGGAGAGGGGGGACAACAGCGGCCGCCAGGTGGGGGTACCGACACAGCCGGACTCCCGTGGGGGTAGTTCTCCGCCTGCCCCCTCCGGGGCGAGCCATGCGTGTCGTACCGCAAATTGTTCCGTTGCCCGGCGCTGAGCCTGGGGGCTGCCGCCCCCAGACCCCCGCTTCGGCCTGACGGCCTCGTCCTCAAACGCCGGACAGGCTGGAAAGTTGTCGCTTCCTACTCCGTACAACCCTGCTCGCCGGAGGCCAACGTCACGCACGCCTCCGCCTCGCCCGCATCCTTCACGGCCACCATCGGCGTGTACGCGATGGTGTCTCCGGCGGCGGTGATGGACCCCGTCTGCTCGGCCTTCCCCACCGTCACCTGCACCTCATCGCCCTGCGCGGCAGCGGTGATACGCCCCCACGCCGCGCCACAGGTCTCGCTGTACCGCACCTCGACAACGGTCGTACCGACAGTCGCCGTCTTCGCGGTGGTCACAAGGTCGCCACTGCACCCCATGGCCTCCGCGTCCTTGCCCGTGCAGTCGGCGCCACTGCACTTGACGCCGGCCGGCAGCGCGGGATCGGAGCTGGCGGACGGCGAGGGCGACTTGGCCGTGTCCTTGGGCTTGTCGTCGCCGCGCTCCATGAAGAAGAACGCGGCGGCGGCCACGACGAGCACCCCGACGACCCCCGCGAGGAACATCGTCACCTTGCGCTTCCCCGACGACCCGCCGGACGGCGAACCGTCCCCGGGACGAGGCCCCTGCGGCGGCTCACCGAACGCCCCCGGCACGACAGCACCAGGCACGGCAGCACCCGAACCCACAGGCACACCCGTACCCGTACCCGCACCCGCACCCGCACCGACCGCTCGCGACCCCCCAGCCTGCGAAGGCCCCGCATATCCGGCCATCCCCCACGAGTTGCCCCCACTGGAACGGCCGGGCGTACCGGACGTACCGGGCGTCCCCGGCTCCGCGTCCCGCACATCCGGCGCCGTCGGCTGCGGCGGCACCGTCGGTGCCACCCCCGCCGGTCCCGCAATCCCCGGCGTCGCCGTCGCGCTGCCGCTCTTGCGGGCCGTCTTGCCGCTCTTCGCGTTGGCGGGCGGCGCCCCGAACTCCCCGAGCGCGGCACGCGCCTGGGAGATCCGGATCGCCTCCATGGTCATGTCGTGGCGCATCTCCGAACGGCTCCACGCACGCTCGGCCAGCTCCCACATGGTCGTCAGATGGATGGGATTGGTCCCGGTCACCTCGGCCAGCGCGACGATCGCACCCTTGGGCGCGAGCAGCCGGCCGTTGAGATAACGCTCCCAGGACGTCTTGCTGTAGCCCGTGCGGTCGGCCACCGCGGCGACGCTCAGGCCGCTGCGGTCCACCAGCCTCCGCAACTGGCTCGCGAACTCCCTGACCTGCGGATCGAGTTCATCCGGCAAGGCCCTCCAACGAGGCATTGCTTCCCCCCTCTTCCCCCCGGTTCGTGCTGTTTCTTGCCCCCGCGCATGGTGCCCTCTGCCGAGTCCCCGTTCTGGCTACCCACAGGGATGCGCCCAGTCAGGATCTCAGTTCCCGGGGTGGGGGCGCACGGGTGCATCGGGGCCGAGGGCCTGCACCGTCGCACGCCCACAGGACCGTGGTCCAGTCTCCCACCGGTGAAGCCCTCTCCCCGACCCCGCCCGGCAGTCCCCCTGGCAGACACTCGGGACGTCCCGGACCGTCCCGATTGGCCACGCTAGCCCGATTGTTGAGCGACTTCGTCGTAAATCCGCGAACTTGTCAACACATCGACACACAGAACGCACATACGCGGTCACCGAAAGCGCACAGGCCCCGCAACCCCCAGCACCCGCGGGCGGCGTACCCGGCCCTATCCGAAGACGACGACGCCGATCACCGTCAGCGCCAGCAGAACCAGTACGAGCACGACGGCCACCACGAGCAGCCGACGGGACGGATCCGCAGCCGGCTCCTCGTCCGGCGCGTCCCACCACGGGCGCGTGGGGTCGTCCTCGTACTCCTCGCCCTCGTCGCCCTTCTGCGATCCCGCCGGTCGCGGCCAGGCCTCCACCGCCATCTCCCAGCGCACCCCCAGACGTTCCGCGTCCACGCCCGCGACCCGGCACAGAGCGACCACGGCCTGCCGGGGCGGCGGCTGCGTGCCGTTGAGGTAGCGATGCCAGGAGGACTTGCTGTACGCGGTACGCGCACCGAGCGCGACCAGGCTGAGGCCGGTCCGGTCCTTCACCTGCCGCAACTGCTCCACGAAGTGCCGTACCTCCGGCGGCAGATCCTCAGGCAGCGGCTGCCACCCGCCCATCGCTCACCTCCTACAGCGCCCCGTAAGGGGCGCGGGGAACTGCGCGACCAGCCCCCACACACCCGCAGCGAACCGACAACCTACGTATCCACAGTGAAGTGCAGCGTGTCCTTCAAGAACGGAATCTCCAGCCAAGGATTCGGCTGCACCATCAACGCCAGCAGGACAATCGCAAGCCCCAGCACCCCATACGTGGCGATATCCGTGAACCGCGACCGAACCGCCAGCATCCCCACCCCCGGCAGCACAAACCGCAGCACGGCCCCACTCAACAGGGCAACGCCAATCAGCATCGTGCCGATACGGAACGCATCGAGCGCCGTCACCAGCAACCCCACCCCCACCAGCGACAGCACCGCCAGCATCGGCCACTGCCGGGCAGGCGCCGGAGCGTCACCACGCGCGGCGCGCCCGCCACCCTCCGGACGTGCCGTGTCCCTGGTGAACAGCGGAAAGCGGCGAGTGACCCGCCGCGCCCTGCCCTCGGCATCGGGCGCACTGACCGCGTCCCGCACCTCAAGCTCCTCGGCCGCCTCGCCGGCGGGCGTCGCCTTCTCCACGTCGCTGCCGTCGGCCGACACGCCGCTGCCGTCAGCCGACACTGCGCTCCGCCGCCTCGACCACGTTGACGAGCAGCTGCGCCCGGGTCATCGGGCCGACACCGCCGGGGTTGGGGGAGATCCAGCCGGCGACCTTCGCGACGTCCGGGTGGACATCGCCGACGATCTTGCCCTCGGCGCTGCGCGAGACACCGACGTCGAGGACGGCGGCGCCGGGCTTGACGTCCTCGGGGCGGATCAGATGGGCGGAGCCCGCGGCGGCGATGATGATGTCGGCGTTCCGCAGATGCGCCGACAGGTCCCGCGTGCCGGTGTGGCACTGGGTCACGGTCGCGTTCTCGCTGCGCCGGGTCAGCAGCAGCGGCATCGGGCGGCCGATGGTGACACCGCGGCCGACGACCACGACCTCGGCGCCCTTGATCTCCACGCCGTAGCGGCGCAGCAGGGTGAGCACGCCGTTCGGGGTGCAGGGCAGCGGCGCGGGCTCGTTGAGCACCAGCCGGCCGAGGTTCATCGGGTGCAGCCCGTCCGCGTCCTTGTCCGGGTCCATCAGTTCCAGGATGCGGTTCTCGTCGATGCCCCTGGGCAGGGGCAGCTGGACGATGTAACCGGTGCAGGCGGGGTCCTCGTTCAGCTCCCGCACCACCGCCTCGATCTCGTCCTGCGTCGCCGTCGCGGGCAGCTCGCGCTGGATGGAGGCGATACCGACCTGCGCACAGTCGCGGTGCTTGCCGGCGACGTATTTCTGGCTGCCGGGGTCCTCCCCGACCAGGATCGTGCCGAGGCCGGGCGTGACGCCCTTCTCCTTCAGCGCCGCCACGCGGGCGGTCAGGTCGGACTTGATCGCGGCTGCGGTGGCCTTGCCATCGAGAATCTGGGCGGTCATGGCTCCATCCTCCCGGATGACCGGGCCCTGGTTCCAATCCGGGTCCCGTCCGCCGCCGGTCCGGGCCGCTCGTGGATGTTGCACTTGCACAACACACAGCGAACACGGCTGGACAAATAAGTCATCCATAAAGAACGATGAGCGGCGCCATATCGCGGTCCGTGTTGGGGGGCAAGCCGCTCAGATCTGATGTTCCTCCGCGCCTCCGCACCGTCCCCACCCGCGCAACGGAGGAAACCCAGCATGAGTTTCGGCTCACCCAACAACCCCTACGGTCAGCCACAGAACCCGCAGCAGCCGCAACCGCCGCAGCAGCCCGGGTACGGCTATCCCCAGCAGGGCCAGCCCGGCTACGGCTATCCGCAGGCGCCGCAGGGCTACCCGCAGGCACCGCAAGGCGGCGTCCCTCCGCAGGGCGGCTACGGCTACCCCCAGTACCCGGGCGGCGCCGGTATGCCGGGTGCTCCCGGCGGTCCGGGTTATCCGCAGGTCGCGTCGATGGGCCGCCGGTTCGGTGCGCGGCTGCTCGACGCCGTGATCATCGGCGTGCTCTACGCCATCCTCGCGTTCGCGGGCATCGCCGGTTCCGTCGGCGCCGCCCAGGACTGCGACCCGAACGCGGTCGACTACAACAGCTGCATCAACGACGCCTCCTCGGACATCGCGGCGTCGTTCGGCGCGGTGTTCGGCGTGCTGGCCATCGCGAGCCTGCTCTACGAGTGGCTGATGGTCGGCCTGGTGGGCGCCACCCTGGGCAAGCTCGCCGTCGGCATCCGCGTGCTGAAGGCGGACACCGGCCAGAAGCCGGGCCTGGGCTCCTCCTTCATCCGCTGGATCATCCCGCTCGTCGGCAGCTTCGCCTGCGGTATCGGCCAGCTCTTGGTCTACCTGTCCCCGTTCTGGGACAAGTCGGGGCGCCAGCAGGGCTGGCACGACAAGGCGGCGAGCACGATGGTCGTCCAGAACTGACGCTTTCGCGCCAATCATGTGGCAGGGCCGTGTCTCACCCGTGCAGGGGAAGGCACGGCCCTGCCGCGTTCCCTACTCTGAACCCGTAGCCGCCAGGCACGGGGAGACGCACCTTGTACAGCATCATCGTGGTACCGCCGCCGAGCGCGGCGGACCAGCCCGACCGCCCTCAGCTCCGAATCGCCCCGGGTGAACGGCTCACCTTCGGGCGCGGCACCGACAACGACCTGGAGATCGCCCACGACGGCGTCTCGCGCAGAGCGGGCGCCATCGCCGCGCAGGGGGCCTTCTGGGTGCTGAGCAACCTCAGTTCGAGTCAGACGTACGTCGTGGAGAACCCGGAGGGCGCCGGCGAGCACATCAAGGTGGGGCCCGGGCGACTGGACGCGCCCGTCCCCTTCGAGTTCTCGCGGATCGTGCTGCCCGCGGCCGGCGACCTGCTGTCGGTCGAGGTGTGGGCGCCGCGCCACGACTACCTCAGCACGGCGGGAGGCCTGGACGGCGCGACCACCGCCCCGGCGTTCTCCGTCGACCGCACCAAGCGCTACTTCGCGGTCCTCGCGGCCCTGTGCGAACCGCGTCTGCGCGGCGAACCGCACGCCCCGCTCCCCACCATGGACCAGGTCGTCGAACGCCTGCGTCCCAACTGGCCCGCCGCGTCCCGCACTTCGGTGCAGTGGAACATCGACTACCTGGCCGTGAAGCTGCGCCTCAAGCCCGGCCCGGACACGGCGGACACGGGCCCGCGCCTCAACGGCAAGAAGGAGTCCCTGGTCTCCCTCGCCCTCCGCTTCGACCTGGTCCGCGAGGACGACCTCGTGGTCCTGTCCGACCCCTCCCCCGGCCGGGTGGCTCCGTGACCGAGCCGTACGCCGTGTCGGTGCCGAAGGGCTACCGGGCGGGCCCCTGGGAGGTGCGGGCACCGATCGCGACGGGGGCGTTCGGGAGTGTCTACGAGGCGCGGCGGGCGGGCCCCGACACCGGTGCCGACCTGCCCCGCACGGCCGCCCTGAAGTTCCTGCCCACCGGCACCGGCACCCCGCGCCAACTCGCCCATCTGCGCGAACTGATCGAGCGCGAGGTCGAGTTGCACCGCAGGCTGAAGCAGCCGCGGCTGATCCGGATGTACGACACCTTCACCGTCGACGATCCGGCCGTACCCGCGCTCGACGGCGCCACCGTCCTCGTACTGGAGAAGGCGGAGGGGTCGCTGTCGGCCCTGCTCGCCGCCGACCCCCGCCCGGCCGCCGGGCCCGCGCTGCTCGCGCAGATCTGCGAGGGCCTGGCGCAGCTGCATCACGCCGGCTGGGTGCACGGAGATCTGAAGCCGGCCAACGTCCTGCTGATGCGGGACGGTTCGGCCCGGCTCGCCGACTTCAACATGGCGGCCGAGCTGGAGGGCACGCACGCGTACACACCCGCCTTCTCCACCCCCGACTACACCCCACCCGAGCTGCTCTGGTCGGAGATCGGCGAACGGGGCCGCCGTATCCGCCCGTCGGCCGACGTCTGGGCCTTCGGTGTACTGGCACATCTGGTCCTCACCGGCTCCTTCCCGTTGCCCGGCGGCACCCCTACCGCCCGCCGCGACGCGGCCGCCGCCTACGCCCGCGGCACCGACGAGCTGCGTCTGTCGCCCGAACTCCCGGACGCCTGGCGGGAGATCGTGCGGGACTGTCTGACCCGGACGCACGGCGACCGGATCGGCACGGACGCGTTGCTGCGCCGCGTCGAGACCGCCGCAGGCACCACCCGCTCCCCGCGCCTGCCCCGCGCCCTCCTCCCCGGCCGCCGCTCCCGCCGTACGACCGCCCTGGCCGCCGCGATCGCCACCGTCGGCGTGGCGGCGCTCGGTTACGGCATCAGCAGCTGGGCGGACGGGGGCGAGGCCTCGGACGACGAGCCCCAGAAGGTCACGGCCGCCACCTACGGCGCCGCGGAACTCCGTACGGACAAAGGCGTCCCGGTCGCCTACCGCCGCCTGATCGTCGACTCCGCCCACGACTGCGTGCAGCCGGAGGTCACCCCTGCACTGATCGCCGCCCTGCTGAAGGCGGAGAGCAACTTCGACCCGAACCTCTCCGATCCGGGCGCGGGTGAGGAGGGCGAGTACGGCATCGCCCGCTGGACGCCCAGCATCCTGCGCTGGTGGATCAGCGCGGACGGCGTCCCGCCGAAGGAAACCCCCAGACCTCCCCTCACCCCCGCCGAGTCGATCCCGGCCGTGGGCCGCTACCTCTGCTTCATGGAACCCCGCCTCAAGCCGTCCGGCCTGTCCGGCGACCGCCAGGTCCTGCTGGCCGCCGCCTACCGGACCTCGACCAAGGTGGTGAACAACGCGGGCGGTGTTCCCCCGAAGTACCGCGACTACGCCGCCCGCGTCGCCCACTACCTCAAGGAGTACACGCCGCCGGGCAAGAAGTGACCCTGAGAGTTCCGAGGTACCTCTCCTTGTTCCTTCCACGCGAGGGTGAGGACGTCCGCCTACGGGGGTGGGTGAACGTCTCAAGGAAGGACACACCATGAAGAAGTCAATCGGGTTCAAGCGGGCGACCGCCGCTGCCGCCGCGCTCGCCGCGGTCGGGCTGCTGTCGGCCGGCGCCGGCACCGCATCCGCCGACGCGTCGTCCGACTCGTCCACCAGCAATGCCCGTCTGGCGGCCGCCAGCTGGCACGCCTTCGCCGAGACCGGCTTCGAGGGTCTGGACGGGTGGTTCTCCGGAGACACGGGGGCGTGCACCTACGTCGGCGACAACTGGAACGACAGCATCCGTTCCGCCCGCACCGAGAGCAGCGCCAGGGTGGAGCTGTGGGAACACGCCGACTGCACCGGCTGGTCGATCACCATCGACGACACCGGCTACGGCAACATCGGCCCGTGGGTCAGCGCCTACCGCGTCACCACGTAGCACTCCAACAGGCCGCTCACCCGGCCGCGGCCTCCGGTCCCCTCGGGGGAGGGCCGGAGGCCGTTCCGCGTCATGCCGCACCTCGCCGCCCTGCGATCAGCCGGACGTCCGCTGTGTTGCGGCGCGGAGCAAGGACGCCCCCGTGGGTGTGAGGGTGTGCAGCACGGTCGGGCCGTTCCGGACGGTGGTGATGAGGCCCGCGTCGCGCAGCGCGGTGGCGTGTCGGCTGGCGGAGGACGCCGAGACTCCGGCGGCGCGGGCGATCTCACCCGTTGTGGCGCCGGTGGACGCGGCGCGCAGGGCGACCGCTCGGGCACGTCCGAGCAGGGCGGTCAAGGGCCGCTCGGGAACCTCGACTTCGTGCGCGGCATCAGCGGGTCCTGGCTCATGCAGCAGCGAGTACCAGAGCACGGGCGGCATTTCCGGGTCGGCGAAGGCGACCGGCTCAGCCCAGTTGAAGTACGAAGGGATGAGGGTGAGCCCACGTCCGTTCAGATACAGGTCCCGGTCCTCGACCTGCTTGGGATAGACGACCTCCAGGACGGGAGGGCGCCAGCGCAGCATCGGCCCGAGTCCCGACAGCATGCCCTCGACTCCGCCGTCCAGCAGCCCCCGGGTACGCGCCGCCCGCTCAGCCTCGATCCGGGCCTGCGCCTGTTCCTCGTACGGCGCGAGGACCGCGTCGTGGTAAGCGCGCAGCATCCCCACGAACTCCTTGCGCGCTTCCGGCCCGGCCAACTGCCCGGCCCACGCGGGTGCTCCGATGGTCCGGTCGAGGATGGCCATCTCACGCAGGACCCGTTGCGGAGGCGTGGCCAGAATCGATTCCAGTCCGGCGGCCAGGTCGCCCACCGCATCGGCGGGAGTCAGAAAGTCCGGAAAGTACGCCGCCCTTGGATACAGGGGCAGGAGAACGCTCCGCAGCACACGCTCCAGCCCCTTCTCCCGCAGCTGTTGCCGTGTCGTGCGATACCACCCGGCGTAGGCCCACCGCCCTGTCCGCGACTGTAATCGGTGCATACTCGCGGCGATCTCCCAGAGCGGATCGAATGCCACGGCAACCCGGGTTCTCGCCAGATCCGCGTCGCCGAAATGAATGCGGAGCATGTCAGTCTCCCCCGTTGACCTCGGCTTTTGCTCTACAGCGCAACAGCATTGGTTCGGCACGGTCAGCTGGGCGATCGTAGGTCGCGGAGATCAAGACGCGATAAACGGGGGTTCAACGGACATGAGCCGCATGTTTAGTTCGGCGTCCATGTACAGCGTCATCATCGTGCCGCCGGCGTGCGGCCCTGCGAACGACCAGGTCAGGATCGCCACGGGTGAGCGCATCACATTCGGCAGGGCCGAGAGCGACGGCGGCCTCACCATCGCGCACGAAGGGGTGCCCCGGGTCGCGGGTGAGATCGAGGCGCTCCGGAACTTCTGGCTGCTGAGCAACCTCAGCGAGGACCAGACGTACGTGGTGGAGAACCCGGAGGGCGCGGGCGAGCACATCAAGGTCACGCCGGGCCGGCTGGACGCGCCGGTGCCGTTCGAGTTCTCGCGCGTGGTCCTGCCCGCCGCGGGAGACCTGCTCGCCTTCGACGTCTGGGCACCGCGCCACGCCTTCCGCAGCGTGGCCCGCCAGGGTCTGACCGGAGCCCTGACCGCCCCGGCGTTCGCCCTCGACCGCACCAAGCGCTACTTCGCGGTGCTGACCGCCATCTGCGAACCCCGCCTGCGCGGCGAACCGCACGCCCCGCTGCCGGCGGTGGAGCAACTGGTGGAACGCCTGCGCCCCACCTGGCCGACGGTCAGCCGCTCGTCCGTCTACTGGAACATCGACTACCTCGCCCTGAAACTGCGCCTGCGCCCCGGCCCCGACACCGCCGAGCCCGGCCAGCGCGTCAACGGCAAGAAGGAGTCGCTGGTCTCGCTCGCCCTCCGCTTCGACCTCGTCCGCGAGGAGGACCTCCTCATGTTCGCTGCGGCCCCGAGCCAGGTGGTCCGATGACCGGGCCGTCGTCCATCGTCACCGTCCCGAAGGGGTACCGGGTCGGCCCCTGGGAGGTGTGCGAACCGCTCGCCTCCGGTGCGTTCGCCACCGTCTACGCGGCCCGGCTCGCCGTGGAGCAGGATCCCGAACTTCCCCGCGAGGCTGCGCTCAAGTTCCTGCCCACCGGCACCCGCACCCCGCGCCAGCTGCACCACCTGCGCGAACTGGCCGACCGGGAGGTGGAGTTGCTGCAGAAGCTGCGCGCACCTCGCTTGATCCGCATGTACGACACGATGACGGTCGACGCCCCGGAACACCCGGAGCTCGACGGCGCCACCGTGCTCGTACTGGAACGGGCCGAGGGATCGCTGGACGCGGTACTGGAGCACGCACCGAAGCCGGAGGCGGGGCCCGCCCTGCTCGCGCAGATCTGCGAGGGCCTGCACCAGCTGCACCACGCCGGCTGGGTGCACGGCGACCTGAAGCCGGCCAACGTGCTCCTGATGAAGGACGGTTCGGTACGGCTGGCCGACTTCAACACGGCCGCCGAACTGGAAGGCACCCACGCCTACGCCCCTGCCTTCGCCACGCCGGACTACACCCCGCCGGAACTCCTCTGGCCCGAGGTCGACGAGCGCGGCACACGGATCCGCCCCTCCACGGACATCTGGGCCTTCGGCGTCCTCGCCCACGTCGTCCTCGCGAGCTCCTTCGCACTGCCGGGCGGCAGCACGGAGGCACGCACCGACGCGGCGATGCGCTACGCCCGCGGCACCGGGGAGCTGCGCCTCTCACCCGAACTCCCCGACGGCTGGGGGGAGATCGTTCAGGACTGCCTGGCTTCCACGCACGCGGAGCGCATCAGTCGCGTCCCCGATACCGCCACGCTGCTGCGCCGGGTGGAGGAGGCGGCCGGCACCGCCCGCTCGGCCCGGCTGCCCCGACTGCGGCCACGCCGGTGGCGGCGTCCGGTGCTGGTCGCGGCGGTCGTGGCAGCAGTACTCGGCCCGACGGCAGTGACCTACGGCCTGCAGGACGACGCCCCGGCCGCGGCGCCGCCCAGCTGCGAGAAGCCCACGGTGTCCTAGGACACCAAGTACGGCAGCGGCTACACCGCGGGCTGGAACAGCACATGGGACTTCACCATCGCGCAGGGCGACGGCGGCAGTCAGGTCAGAGAACTCCAGTGCCTGCTCCGGCATCTGCACGGCATCACCGAAGTCGGCGAGGCGGACGGCGACTTCGGCCCCCTGACCCATGGCGCGGTCGTCAGATGCAGTTGACCCACTTGTTGGACTTGATGCCGTTCTGCACGAAGGTGCTGCCCGAGCCGAAGCTGTAGGCGTCACCGCGCTCGATGGTCATCCGGTTGCCGGTGTAGTTCGTCCCCGTGTAGATGGTCACGTCGCAGCTGTTGCCGTGGTTGTACACGGACTTGACGTTCCGGAACGAAGGGTACGGCGTCAGGTCCGCGTTGTCCTGATAGACCTTGCCCGGCGTTCCGGCGAAGTCGTACCGGCTGTAGGCGCACAGCGCGCCCGCCGGACAGTCGGACTTGGCGGCGTGCGCGGGTGCGGCGGACACGGCGACGCCCAGGCCGACGGCCAGTACGACGCCCGACAGTGCGGCGGCTCGCGTGCGGATACTCGTGAACATGCCGATCACTCTGGCGCAAGCGCGTGTTGCGGGGAACCTGAAACATTCCAGGGTTCCCGGGCCGCGTCGGCAGCGACCCCGAGCATGACGACGTCACAGCCCTCGGCTACCCGGGCGCGTCCGCGGAGCGGCCCGATTTCACCGGAGACGATCTCTGGTACTGCCAGGGTCCGACCGAGGACTACGGTCCATGGAACTGGATCGACGATCGCATGAGCATCAACTGCGACATGGCGCCCGGCTCCAGCGGCGGTCCCTGGCTCGTCGGGGTCACCGACGGCAACTCCCAGATCATCGGCGCCACTTCACAGGGCCCGGATCCCACCACGTACCTGACCTCCGCGGAACACGGCGACGGCGCGATCGCCGTGCTTTCCGCCGCCGAGGACGAGTAGCTCAACGCCGAAGCGAGTCGACGAAGAGGGCCCAGGAATCGCGGGGGAACGCGAGGACTGGGCCCTCGGGGTTCTTGGAGTCGCGGACGGGGATGATGCCGGGGAGGTTGTCGGCTACTTCGACGCAGTCGGCGCCATCGGGATTGCTGTAGCTGCTCTTGCGCCAGGTAATGAGGCTCGGGTCAATCCCGTTGCTGCGCTTCATGTCTGTAGTTCCCTGCTGCTTCGTCGATCAAGGCAAGGGACGCCTCGGGCGGCAGTGCGACGGCCCTGAGCAGATCGTACCGATGGCTGTACTCCTCCACGGTGGCCGGATAGTCGACGATCCGCCCTTCGAAATCGCCCTCCGTCCACACCAGCGGCGGGGCATCAACGAAGGTCATGATCTTTGCCATGCCGTGCCTAAGAGAGTGCCAGGGAGTCGTTTTCGGCACGATCTGCAGAACACTCTGCGTGGACCGGATCACTTCGGCGACGTGCTCCAACTGCTCGGCCATCACCGCTGGTGGAAGAGGCGTGCTCCGGATGACGGACTCCCGCAGGATCCCCCAGTAGGTCGGCCTGTCCTCGCGTTTCCACAGCTCGGCCCGCGCCACTCGTGCACGGACACGCTCCTCAACCGTCTCCGGTGGCGTCATCGGCGCCCCGTATTGCATGCTCCCTCGCGTGTACGCCGCGGTCTATAGGAGGCCAGGGACGACGTGGGGCGCCCATTCCTCCAACGCCTTCGCCTGCTTCTCCAGGTCCGGTACGTCCAGGAAGTAGAGCGGGTGGCCAAGTTGGCGCGCCCTGGCCGCGTCTTCGCACCGCCGCTGGAAAAACCCGTCTGTCCCCAACCGCTCGTCCACATGCTTGGCCAGATCCACCGGCATCCGCCGCTCCCCCCGCTCGATCTGGCTGAGGAACGAGATCCCCCGGAAACTCCCCTCCGCCAACTGCTCCAGCGTCAGCCCGGCTTGCTCCCGTTGATAGCGCAACTCGGCGCCGTAAAAGCAGGGAACGCTCACCGAAGCGTCAGGGTCCTTCTTCGCGGGCACAACTCACCACCGCCGTTTCCCACTTGCCCGTGCGCAGCCGAAACGCCTTCCACGGTACGTGGCGCGACGCCACGCTGTGACTGATTCATCACAGAACGCACAGGCGGCAGGACAGAAAGGCGTACGCCCTCATGCCCCCCCCACGACGAGACCACCGCTCACCCTCGAACTGCTCGCGCTCCCCAAGGCCGTACCGGAGGTCCGCCACGCCGCACGCGAGCACCTGGGCGTACCCTGCCCCGAACTCCAGCTCTGCGTCAGCGAGTTGCTGACCAATGTGATCAACCACGTCGGCGAGGGCACCCCGGTGACCATCCGCCTGTTCCGTGCCCCGGACGGCCGTACCCGCCTGGAGGTCACCGACCCCGACGCCCACGCCTGGCTCATCGCGCGCCGGCCGGACCCGCACGACGAGACAGGCCGGGGTCTGCTGCTGCTGCTCGACGTGCTGGCCCAGCGCTGGGGCGAGTGGCTGACGCCTGCGGGCAAGACGGTGTGGTGCGAACTGCACGCACCCTGAATTGTTTCAGGTACTCGTCACCGCGTGCCGACAGCAGACTGACTGGGTCAAATGCAGCTGAGGGGGAACCATGCTGAAGCAAATCGCCGCCGCCGTTTCAACCGCCGCCCTGGCGGCAACCGGGCTCGCCGTCACGGCCTCTCCCGCCGCGGCCGCCTCGTACCCGACGTGCAACAGCGCCAAGAAGCACTACATCGCCACCAAGCGATTCGTGGTCCAGCCGTACTACACCGGCACCGGCTCACGGAACTGCGTGATGGGCTACGGGGCTCAGTCCTCGGGAGTGACACGCCTCCAGTTCGCCATCAACGACTGTTACAACGGCATCCCCAACATCGCCGAGGACGGCAGGTACGGGAGTGAGACGAGGAATGCCGTGAGGTACGTCCAGGAGCAGACGGACGGGGACGCCGCGGTGGACGGGGAGTACGGCCCGGAGACCCGCAAGGCCATGTATTGGGGCGTGTACATCGACGGGCAGGGCCTCTGGGACTGCGAGCCGACCGGGGTATGAGGAAGGAACGGAACATGCGAAGGAAGCTGGCTTCTGTCCTGGGGGCTCTCGCGCTGGGTGCGGGTGCCGTGCTGGCGTCTCCGGGCGCGGTTCAGGCCGCCTCGTATCCGACGTGCAACGCTCAGAAGGCGGTGTCCATCCCCGGATCTCGCTTCACCTATCAGCCGTACTACACGGGTACCGGCTCACGGAACTGCGTGATGGGCTACGGGGCTCAGTCGAACGGCGTGTACCCACTCCAGCACGCCATCGAATACTGCTATGAGCGGGACATCTCGTTCGACGGGATCTACGGCCCGCAGACCGAGGACGGCGTGTGGGCCATACAGCGGGCCGAAGACGTGGGTAGGGACGGCGTGTACGGGCCGGTGACCCGCAGAGCCATGGAATGGCCCATCTACAAGGGAGGCGTCGGTTTCCTGGGCTGCTCGACGCCGGGTGTCTGACATACGCCGTCGCTTTGCAGAACTCGTAGGAAGGCCGCGGTGATTGTCACGGTCTCCGTGCTCACCGCGGCCTTGCCCGCTCCCTGATTTCTCCCGCACCCGCCGCATCCCGGCCACTCCCCGCCGCCGGGACGATAGCCTCTCATCAGCCAACTGGCGTGGCCTGAGAGCACATTGCGACAGAAAGAGCAGGTCGGGGGACCATGACAAACCAGCGCCCCAGGTCGCCGTACACACCGGAGGCCGGAGACACGGCGCTGAAGCAGGCCGGCGCGAAGCCGCTGCCGGCCGCCGGTCCCAGGCGGATCGGACCATACGTCCCGCTCGGGCTGCTCGGCAGCGGCGGCATGGGTCACGTCTACCTCGCCCGCCCCGCCGACGGCACCCCGGGTCTCGCCGCCGTCAAGGTGATCCGTCCCGAGTACGCCGAAGACCCCCGGTTCCGGCGGCGGTTCGAGCGGGAGGCCTCCATGCATGCCCGGGTGGATACGCCGCGGGCGCCGGATCTCCTCGGTACCGGGTTCGACGACCCGCTGCTGTGGATGGCGACGCAGTATCTGCCGGGCCTCAACCTCGCCGACGCCGTCCGCGAGTGCGGGACGCTCGAAGTCGCCGGGGTGTGGCGGCTGGTCACCGATCTCGGGCAGGCCCTGTCGGCGCTGGCCGCCGCCGGTGTCGTACACCGGGATCTGAAGCCGTCCAACGTGATCCTGTCCCTGCAGGGCGCGCATGTCATCGACTTCGGCATCGCGCAGGCCACCGACAGCAGCGCGATCACCTCGACCGGGAGCCGGGTCGGCACGCCCGCCTTCATGTCGCCCGAGTATCTGCGGGAGGGGCGGTGCGACACCGCCTCCGACGTGTTCTCGCTCGCGGGGAGCCTCATCTACGCCGCTACCGGGCACGCGCCCTTCGGGGACGGAACGGGCGTCGACGTGATGCATCGCGTCGCGTTCGAGGAACCCAAGGCAGAGATCATGGCCGAACTCGCCGCCGTGGACCCCGCGTTGGCGGCTCTGCTGTCCGCCTGCCTCGCCAAGGAACCCGCTGGGCGCCCGGTCCCGGAGCAACTCACCGACGCCGCCACGGGCGTCGGTCACGACCGCGCCGCCGCCTGGCACGAGCCGCTCGACGCGGCGTTGCGTGCCCGACGGCAGGCCTGCGACGTACTGGAACGTGTCGCTGTCCCGGAGTCCGGACCACAGACCGGACCGGAGACCGTCCAACTGCGTGCGTCGGCGGAGCGCACCGCGTCTCCCACCCCCGTCCCCGGCGGTGACCGGCGCAAGAAGCGGAAGGCATACCTCGCCGTCGGTGCGGGTCTCGCCGTGTGCGCCGTGGCCGTGGGCACCTTCTTCCTCACCCGCCCTCACCTCGACGAGACCGCTTCGGCCGTGCCGACAGCGGCCGGCACCAGCGCCTCCGACGACGCGCCGACCTCCCCCCTCCCCAGCCCCTCCGCCTCACCCTCCGACGACGGAGACAAGGAGAAGGAGAAGGGGAAGGGCGACGACCAGGGGGAGAAAAACGGCTCGGGGGAGGAGAAGGCGGACGCGTCGCAGAGCCCGAACACGTCCGGAGGCGGTGGTGGCGGAACTCAGTCCACTCCCGCCGGCAACACCACCGCCACCGCCACATCCGGCGGCAGCGCCCCTACCGCCAAGCCCACCAAGACCGCCACGGCACCGGCTACCCCTCCCTGGATCTCCCAGTGCACGTACTACTCCGGCACCGAACTGACCACCCTCGGCGACAAGGGCCAACGCGTCGTCCAGGTGCAGTGCATGCTCACCAAGCGCGGCTACAGCGTCGGCGGCGCGGGCGTGGACGGGCAGTTCGGCCAGGACACCGTCGCCGCGGTCAGGCTGTTCCAGAGCGACAAAGGGCTGGCCGTCGATGGCGAGGTCGGGCCCAACACCTGGGGCGCGCTGCGCAGTTCGACGTAGCGATCGATCCGCGCAGCGCCGCCGGCCTCGTCCGTCAGTGGAAGAAGTGCCGCGTCCCCGTGAAGTACATCGTCACGCCGGCCTTCTTCGCCGCCTCGACCACCAACTCGTCACGGACCGAACCGCCGGGCTGCACCACGGCCTTGACCCCGGCCTCAGTGAGGATCTCCAGTCCGTCGGGGAACGGGAAGAACGCGTCGGAGGCGGCGTACGAACCCTGGGCGCGCTCGGCGCCCGCCCGCTCCACCGCCAGCTTCGCGGAGTCGACGCGGTTGACCTGGCCCATGCCTACGCCGACCGAGGCGCCGTCCTTGGCGAGGAGGATGGCGTTGGACTTGACGGCGCGGCAGGCCTTCCAGGCGAAGGCCAGTTCGGCCAGTTCCGACTCGGAGAGCGCTTCGCCGGTCGCGAGGGTCCAGTTGGCGGGGTTGTCGCCCTCGGCCTGGAAGACGTCCTTCACCTGGGCGAGGCCGCCGCCGTCGATCGGGCGGAACTCGGCGGGCGGCTGCGGCACCTCGGGGCAGCGCAGCACGCGGATGTTCTTCTTCTTGGCGAGGGCTTCGAGAGCGCCGTCCTCGTAGTCCGGCGCGACGATGACCTCGGTGAAGATCTCGGCGACCTGCTCGGCCATCGCTTTCGACACCGGGCGGTTGACGGCGATCACGCCGCCGAACGCCGACAGCGGGTCACAGGCATGGGCCTTGCGGTGCGCCTCGGCGACGTCCGTGCCGATCGCGATGCCGCAGGGGTTGGCGTGCTTGATGATCGCGACACAGGGCTCGTCGTGGTCGTACGCGGCACGGCGGGCGGCGTCCGTGTCCGTGTAGTTGTTGTACGACATCTCCTTGCCGTGCAGCTGCTCGGCCTCGGCGAGGCCGCCGCAGCCGCCGGTGTAGAGGGCGGCCGGCTGGTGCGGGTTCTCGCCGTACCGCAGGACCTGCTTGCGCTCGTACGTCACCCCGAGGAAGCTCGGGAACTCCTCGCCGTCACCGGCGTACTCCCCGAGGAACCAGCCGGCGACCGCCACGTCGTACTCGGCCGTGTGCCGGAACGCGTCGGCGGCCAGGCGCTTGCGGGCGGCGAGGTCGAAGCCGCCGTCGCGGACCGCGGTGAGGACGTCGGCGTACCGCACGGGGCTGGTGACGACCGCCACGGACGGGTGGTTCTTGGCGGCGGCGCGCACCATGGAGGGCCCGCCGATGTCGATCTGCTCGACGCACTCGTCGGGGGAGGCCCCGGAGGCGACGGTTTCGCTGAAGGGGTAGAGGTTGACGACGACGAGGTCGAACGGCGCCACGCCCAGCTCGTCGAGCTGCTGCCGGTGGCTGTCCAGGCGCAGGTCGGCGAGGATGCCCGCGTGGACCTTGGGGTGCAGGGTCTTGACGCGGCCGTCCAGGCACTCGGGGAAGCCGGTGAGCTCCTCGACCTTGGTGACGGGGACGCCGGCGGCGGCGATCCGGGAGGCGGTGGACCCGGTGGATACGAGTTCCACGCCCGCCTCGTGCAGCCCGCGCGCGAGCTCCTCGAGGCCGGTCTTGTCGTAGACGCTGACGAGCGCGAGACGGATTGCCCGCTTGCCGCTGCTCTCGATTCCCTCGGCGGTCACTGGATAACTACCTTTCGTCCCTCAATGCGATAGCCGTTGCGGGCGAGCCGCCCCACGACCTCGACGAGCAGTCTTCGCTCGACTTCCTTGATGCGCTCGTGCAGAGCGCTCTCGTCGTCCTCGTCCCGGACCTCGACCACGCCCTGAGCGATGATCGGCCCGGTGTCGACGCCGTCGTCGACGAAGTGGACGGTGCAGCCGGTGACCTTGGCGCCGTACGCGAGGGTGTCGCGGACGCCATGGGCGCCGGGGAAACTGGGGAGGAGGGCGGGGTGCGTATTGACGATCCGCCCGCCGAAGCGCGCGAGGAATTCCTTCCCCAGGATCTTCATGAACCCGGCCGACACGACGAGGTCGGGCTCGTACGCGGCCACGGCCTCGGTGAGCGCCGCGTCCCACTCCTCACGGGTCCCGTAGTCCTTGACCTTCCGCACAAAGGTCGCCAGCCCGGCACGCTCGGCCCGCGCCAGCCCCTCGATGCCCTCGCGGTCGGCCCCGACGGCGACGATCTCGGCGCCGTACGCCTCGGCGCCGGTCTCGGCGATGGCGTCGAGCAGCGCCTGCAGATTCGTACCGGATCCGGAGACCAGCACGACAAGGCGCTTGGCCACGGGCTTGGCGGCCACGGTGGGGCCCTTTCTCGGGGGAGCGTTTCCGTACGGCCGGTGGTATGCACTATGCACGTCAGTGGTTATGTACGTTCATACGAATGCTTCGCGCCCCCGGATACGGGGAAGTCTACGAAGCGGCCGACCGTCAGCAACGATACCGGCACACCGGGCGGCCCCCATGGGACGGGGGCGTGGCCGGAAGGTAGCGTCTGCGAGGAGCGGACCGGGGAACGCGGGCGGTTGGTGGTGCGTTTTACGGAGGGACCGCTCACGCGGGACCCGTTCAGCAGTTGTCAGTACGTCGTTGTCAGCACGTTGTTATCACCAAGGGGAAGACGCTCACTTGATGCCGGACCGCAGCCTGCGACTCCTCACGCTCCCCCAGCAGTCGGTGCAGGGAGGGGAGCGCAGCGCCGTGCTGGTTCTGCGGGAGCGCCCCGCCTCGCCGCCCGACGCGCCCTCGGGCCAGCCGAACGGCGAAGGGCAGGGTGGCTCGGCGGGTGAGGACAACCCGTTCGCGCCGCCGCCGGAGGGCACGCCGGACCGCCCGTGGCAGCCGCGGCGCCCGTCGGGCGAGGACTCCTCGGGAGACGGTGACCGTGAGGACGGCTCGCGCTCTCCGTGGGGCAGCCAGTGGAGCGACCGCCAGCCCGGCCGCTCCTCGGGCGGCTTCGGCGACCGTCCGGGCGGCCGGGGCGATCAGGGCGGCGGCGGCCCGGAAGGCGGCCCCGGCGGCAGCGGCCCCGGCACGAACCTCCGCTGGGACCCGGCGGACCCGGCCCAGCGCCGCGCGCGCTATTCCCTCCTCTCCGGCATGTGGGCCTTCTTCTTCGCCCTCTTCAGCTGGCCGTACGTCGCTCTGCTGCTCGGCGCCCTCTCCCTGTACTGGGGCATCACCGCTATGCGGGTCAAGCCCCGCACCGCCGACCCGGACACCCCGGCCCCCGCCGGCGGCAACGCCCGCCCTCAGACCACAGCCGCGGTAACCGGCCTCGTCACCGCCTCCCTCGCCATCGCCCTCGTCGCCGCGACCTTCACCGCGCAGCTCGTCTACCGCGACTACTACACCTGCGTCAGCGACTCCCTCACCAACGAGGCCAAGCAGTCCTGCAGCCAGCTCCTGCCGGAGGAGCTGCGGGGGGTCTTGGGCACGGAAGACTGAGGGGAGGCCGCTGCTTCGAGGGGGTTGCTGCCTCGGAGCGCGTCGGTGACAACCGGGGTTTGAGGCCGAGAACGACCATCCCCCCAACGCCCAACAACCCGGTGGGGGCGCTCACTTCTCGGCGCCGGTCCACACATTTCAGCCCGTCCGGCTTTTGAGGACAAGGCCCGTTCAGGGCCGAAGCGGGGGTCTGGGGGCGCAGCCCCCAGGGATGGGACGGGTAGGGGCGGCGAGGGCGAGTTCAGGCTTCCGGTGACTGCGCGGGCGGTGCCACCTTCCCCAGCTCCACAGGCCCCTCGTCATCGTCCGACGCCGGTTGCGGATCGACGTCCGCGGGCAGCAGGTCGTACGCCTCGGAGTCGTCGTCTGATGCAAGGGGCTCACAGAAGACGCCCTCCGTGACATCCGCCGCGCTCTCCACCTTCTGGCTCCCCCGGCTCCCCCGGCACCGCCACCCCCGCACCCCCACCGCCACCACAACCGCCACCCCCACGATCCACCCCAGCGCCGCCCCACCGGCCTGCCACCACACCGGCCCGAACCGTGCCAGCGCCGCCTCACCGAGCGGCCCACCCGACAACGCGGCAAGGACAGCGACCAACCCCGCGCACAGCAGAGCCGCCCACCCGGCCGTCCCAGCGGTCCGCCGCCGCGACCAGGCACCGCTCCCGCCGCCACCGGCCTCCACCCCCGCGGCACCCCGAGCCCCCGCGCCCGTCGCCCGTACCGATCCCACCCCTGCCGCACCTCCGGCTCCCATCCCCGAAGCACCCTCATCCCCCACCCCATCCCCCCCGCCCCGCCCCCCAGCAGCCGCCCCGCCCACAAACCACCCCACCGTCACCGCGGCCACCACCGGAATCACCCCCGCCGCCCAGTTCAGCGGCGTTCCGGGCCCCGCGTCCGGTACCGCCGCCAGGAGCGGGAACGGCGGCAGGAGGGGGGCGGGGGCTGAGGACAGGGGGGACACGACGTGGCCGACGCCCAGGGTGAAGCCGGGGCCGAGGGCGTACGACGCTCCCCACACGGCCGCGTTCGGCACGAGCGCCATGCAGAGCAACAGCACCGCGAACTGCCCGGACCCCCCTTCCGTCAGCTGCAGAAAGGACCTCCTGGCCGCCTCGCCGTGCCAGACAAGCGAGATCGTCAGCAGCAGCGCCCCACCTCCGACCAGCACGGCCGCCCCGGCACCCGCGGCGCGCGCCGCGGCGAAGAGACGAGCCGGGAAGTCCGGCACGAGGAGAAGACGCCGCACCCGCCGCCGTACCCACGGCGGCAGATGGTTCAGCACGCTGTAGACCGGCTCACCCGTACGCCCGTACGCCGTCCAGACCCCCGCCCCCGCCGCCACCGTCGCGACCACCGGCACACACACGCACACCCACACCCACGACGGCCGCAACGCGCCCCCCGAGGCATACAGAGCCGCCGCCGCACCGACTCCGAGATAGCCGAGGACCACGCCCGCCAACGCCACCACCGGCCCGGGCCCCGGCTCTTCACCGCTGCCGCGTCCGTCCACCTCACGCTCGTCCGCCGCGACGTCCCGCGCCGCCCGGTGCAGCAGCAGCACCGGCAGCACGAGCAGCATCAGCGGTGTGACGCCGACCGGCGCGGGGCCGCCGGAGAGCGACTCGGTGCGGACCAGGTCGGCCCCGTGCGCCAGCAGCCACAGCGCGGCGGCGACATGCAGCGCCCCGCCCGGCCCGCTGTCGGGATACGGCGAACTGATCCACAGCACCAACACGAGCACGGCGAACGACCCGAGCCCCACCGCCGCCGCCAGCGCACCGGCCAGCAGGCTCGCGGTCAGCCCGGGCGAACGGTCGCGCATCCGGGCGAGCAGTAGCGACAACGACGAACGGCGGCGAACGGTCATCTGGGTCACGCCCGCCATGGTCCCAACGACACGCGCTTTCCCGTCGTAACAGGCAAACCACCGATGTGTCGCTCAATATATGTTTATGTACTTTTTCGTACGAAAGGGCGAGCCGTGAAGCAGAGCCCTTCGACCCCGCTCCCCCCGCCCGACGAACGCCGACGCCTGCGCGAGGCCCAGTCGTTGACGCAGGCTCAGGTAGCGGCGCGGGTGGGCGTCGCCCGGGAAACGGTCCGTTCGTGGGAGACCGGCCGGACGACTCCACGCGGCCGGAAACGGGAGGCCTACGCGAACCTGCTGGCGGAACTCGCGACCGAGAAGAACGAGCTGGACGGGCAGGACGGGCAGGACGGGCAGGACGAACAGGACGAGAAGAAGGTGACGGCGGGTCAAGACCTCGCTCCCGTGACGATCGACCTGCGGTCCGACGCCCTGACGCCCGCTCAGGCCTTCGACGCGCTGTACGCGTTCTGCGCACCCGCCCTCGTACGGCAGACGTATCTGCTCACGGGGCGCCGCGAACTCGCCCGCGAGTCGGTCGAGCGGGCCTTCCAACTCGCCTGGCAGAGCTGGCCGGAGGTGGCGCTCGACCCCGACCCGGCGGGCTGGGTGCGGGCGACGGCGTACGAGTGCGCCCTCTCCCCCTGGCACCGCCTCCGCTACCGGCACCCCGAACCGCCCCCCGCCGACGCCACCGACCGCGCGCTGATGGACGTACTCCTGAAACTCCCGCCACCACACCGCCGCACGCTCCTGCTGTACGACGGCGTAGGCCTCGATCTGCCGGACACGGCGGCGGAGACGGAGGCGAGCACTCCGGCGACGGCGAACCGTCTGCTGCACGCGCGCGCGGCGATCGCCGAACGGCTGCCGGAGCTGTCCGACCCAGCCGAACTCCACCGCCGGCTCGCCACCCTCGCCTCCACCGAACGCCTCCGCGCCGCCAAACCCCCCACGGTCCGCCACGGCAGCGAACGCCGCGCCCGCTTCTGGACCCGAGCCGCCATCGCCTTCACCGTCGCCCTGATCGGCACCACAGCCCTCACCCTCCGCTCGGCCCCGACCCAGTACGAGCCACCGGTGGCACCGGGCACCGACGTACGCGGCGTCCCGAAACGCGTGGCCCCGGGCCCCTTGTCGGAGGCGGAGTCGGAGCTCCGCGAGAAACTCCGGGACGAAACGGCGAGGGGCCCCGAGAGACTGCTGCCCACATTGCCCTAGCTGCGGACATTCGGTCCGCCCCAGCTGCGGGCAGTCGTGCCGCTGGGGCGGCACGGGTGGGCGCAGGCGGCACCCCGCCGGCGCGGGGCAAGCGAAACGCCGGTGGGCCCGCCCCCACCCCGGGAACGGGCCCACCGACGCTCAGCCAAGAAACCGTTCAGCCGGCAAGAAGCTCCCGCGCCAGCTTCGCCGTCTCAGTAGGCGTCTTGCCGACCTTGACGCCCGCAGCCTCCAGCGCTTCCTTCTTCGCGGCGGCCGTACCGGACGAACCGGACACGATCGCCCCCGCGTGACCCATGGTCTTGCCCTCGGGCGCGGTGAAGCCCGCGACATAGCCGACGACCGGCTTGGTCACGTTCTCCTTGATGAAGGCCGCGGCCCGCTCCTCGGCGTCGCCACCGATCTCACCGATCATGACGATCAGGTCGGTGTCGGGGTCGGCCTCGAACGCGGCGAGGGCGTCGATGTGGGTGGTGCCGATGACCGGGTCACCGCCGATGCCGACGGCGGAGGAGAAGCCGATGTCCCGCAGCTCGTACATCATCTGGTACGTCAGCGTGCCGGACTTCGACACCAGACCGATGCGGCCCGGCTTGGTGATGTCGCCCGGGATGATGCCGGCGTTCGACTGACCCGGGGTGATGAGACCGGGGCAGTTCGGGCCGATGATCCGGGTCTTGTTGCCCTGCGACACGGCGTACGCGTAGAACGCGGCCGAGTCGTGGACGGCGATGCCCTCGGTGATGACGACCGCGAGCGGGATCTCGGCGTCGATCGCCTCGACGACCGCGGCCTTGGCGAAGGCCGGCGGCACGAAGAGGACAGATACGTTCGCACCCGTCTTCTCGATCGCCTCGGCGACCGTGCCGAAGACCGGGATCTCGTTGCCGTCGATGTCGACCGACGTGCCCGCCTTACGCGGGTTCACGCCACCGACGATGTTCGTGCCGTCGGCCAGCATGAGCTTGGTGTGCTTCATGCCCGTGGCACCGGTCATGCCCTGGACGATGACCTTGCTGTCCTTGTTGAGGAAGATAGCCATGGTGGTCTGAGTCCCTCGATCCCTTACTTCGCAGCCGCGAGCTCGGCGGCCTTGTCGGCCGCGCCGTCCATGGTGTCCACGCGCTGGACCAGCGGGTGGTTGGCGTCCGACAGGATCTGACGACCCAGCTCGGCGTTGTTGCCGTCGAGGCGGACGACGAGCGGCTTGGTGACGTCCTCGCCCTTGGACTTCAGGAGCTCCAGGGCCTGGACGATGCCGTTGGCGACCTCGTCGCAGGCGGTGATGCCGCCGAAGACGTTGACGAAGACGGACTTGACGTCCGGGTCGCCCAGGATGATCTCCAGGCCGTTCGCCATGACCTGCGCGGAGGCGCCGCCGCCGATGTCGAGGAAGTTGGCGGGCTTGACCCCACCGTGCTTCTCACCGGCGTACGCGACGACGTCCAGGGTGCTCATGACGAGACCCGCGCCGTTGCCGATGATGCCGACCTCGCCGTCCAGCTTGACGTAGTTGAGGTTCTTCTCCTTGGCCGCGGCCTCCAGCGGGTTCGCGGAGTCCTTGTCCTGGAGGGCCTCGTGCTCCGGCTGACGGAACTCGGCGTTCTCGTCCAGGGAGACCTTGCCGTCCAGGGCGATGACGTCGCCGGAGGCGACCTTCGCCAGCGGGTTGACCTCGACCAGGAGGGCGTCCTCCTTGATGAAGGTGTCCCACAGGGTGACGAGGATGTCGGCGACCTTGTCGGCGACATCGGCCGGGAACTTCGCCGCCGCGACGATCTCGCGGGCCTTCTGAGGGGTCACACCCTCGTTGGCGTCGATCGGCGTCTTGGCGACGGCCTCCGGACGGTTGGCCGCCACCTCCTCGATCTCCACGCCGCCCTCGACGGAGGCGATGGAGAGGAAGGTGCGGTTGGCACGGTCCAGGAGGAAGGAGACGTAGTACTCCTCCACGATCTCCGGAGCCGTCTCGGCGATCATCACCTTGTGGACCGTGTGGCCCTTGATGTCCATGCCGAGGATGTCCGTCGCGCGGGCGACGGCCTCGTCCGGGGTCGCGGCGAGCTTCACGCCGCCGGCCTTGCCACGGCCACCGACCTTCACCTGAGCCTTGACGACGGACTTGCCACCGAGGCGCTCAGTGGCTGCGCGGGCCGCCTCAGGCGTGTCGATGACTTCACCGGCCAGCACCGGTACATCGTGCTTGGCGAAGAGGTCCCTCGCCTGGTACTCGAACAGGTCCACGCGCTTCCGTCCCTATCAGTGATCTCGCGGTTCGTTGTCTGCGTGGGCGTGCCGCGAGGGCAACGTGACGTTCCGCTGTCTGTCACAAGGGAGGCGCACACGGTGTCCGAGCGCGCGGCATGTCCGTCTCGCAGATTATCGCCGCCGGACAAGGGTCTCTAAATCAGGGGTCACACCTGAGCGGTGATACCTGTCACATGATGCCGCGCTCACTGGCACCGGGTGCCGCAGGTGAAAGGCCTCACCGGGCTGGGGTTGACCCGGTGAGGCCTCTTCAACAGCCCCCTCAGGGGCGCAACAGCGCCTCTTCAGGGGTGCGGGGCCGGTTGATCCCCACCCCAATGGGGATCAGCCCGCCCGTCCGCGGGGTGCCGGCCGGACGGTCCGACGGCTTTCGGCCGTCCGGGTCCATCGCCACCGCGGAGTCGGTCGTCCACCACCGCGCTCGCGCGTGGTGGTGAGATGCGCCGGTTGACGGCTCCGCCGGGGGCCGTCGTACGGCGTCGGTGCGGGAGTGCGGGAGTGCGGGACTGCGGGACCGCGGTCAGACGCTGTACGGGGTCCCGTACTGCGCGCCGGGGGTGAAGCCGGTGACGTCCTGCGCGTAGCCCTGGACGTTCTGCATGTAGGCCGGGGTGACCGATTCGGCGACGCCGTCGACGCCGGTCACGGCGTGCTCGGCGAGCGGGCCGGCGGTGGCCTGGACGGTCCCGGTCAGGTCCTGCGCGAAGGGCACGGCCTGCCCGGCGACACCGTGGACGAAGGGGTCGACCTCACCGACGACGCCGCCCACGAAGGGCCGCACCTCACCGGTGACGCCGTACGCCAGCTCCGTGGCGCTCCCACCGACGCCCTGCACGACCGGCCGAACCGTTTCCACAACCGCCTCGACCACCGGCTGCACCTCCCTGGCGACCCCGTACGCGAACGGCTGCACCTCCCCGGCCACCCCGTACGTGAACGGCGGCACCTGCCCGGCCACACCCTGCGCCAGCGGCGGTACGGCACCGACGACGCCACCCACGAAGGGCTCGACGTCACCCACCACCCCGTACGCCAGCGCACCCGCGTCCCCGCCGGCCTGCTGCGTGACCGGGACCACGCCATGCACAGCGGCGTTGCCGACGGGCGGCAGGACGGCGTGCGCGGTGTCATCGGCGACCTGACCGACCAGACCGGTGGCATACGGCGGCACGTCCGCGGCAACCCCGCCCACGACCGGCTGCACCCCGGCCACGGCGCCGCCGCCAACACCCTGCACATCGGCGACCGCCCCGGTGGCAACCGGAGGCACACCCTGCACGACACCGCCCACGACGGGCTGGACGTCGGTGACGACTCCATACGCCATCGCGCTCGCGGCGTCGACGGCGTGCCCGGCGGTGGTTCCGACCCCGGCGACCGTCTGCCCGACGACCGGCGTCACCCCGTCCACGGCGTGGCTGGCGGCGGGCGCCACGCCGCCGACGACGCCCCCGGCGACCGGCACGACACCGGCCACGGTCTGCTCCGCGACCGGGACCACGCCATGCACGGCGTGACCGGCGACGGGCGGCACAGCCGCGACGACCGTCTCCTCGACGGCCGGCGCGACCATCCCCGGCACACTGCTGACCGTCCCGACGACATGCTGCTTCACCCCACCGACCGTGCCGGTGAGGTGACTGGGGACGGCGGCGACGGAAGCCTCAGCGGCGCCGGCGACGGCGGTGGCCTGCGAGGTGGCCGTGGAGAAGACGGGGGCGGTGTGGGAGTGGGCCCCAGTGACGGTGGCCTGCGCGGTGCCGGTGACGGCGCTCGCCAGGTGAGCCGCGTGGCCTTCCACGCCGGTGAGCGTGGAGTGAGCCGAGCCGGTGGCCGTGGCTGCCGTATCGGCGGCACGGACCTGGAGCCCGGTGACCGTGGTCTGCGCGGTACCGGTCACTCCCGCTGCCGTGCGGCCCGCGCCCGCGGCCACGTGCTGGGCCTTGGTGCGTACGACGCCGTCGATGCCCTGGGCCTGGGCGCGGGCTGCCGACTGGGTGCCCTGGAGCTTCGTCTGGGCGGCGGCCAGGGCCTTCTCCAGTTCGGGGGCGAAGGCGGAGAGGGGGCCGAAGAGGTAGTCGATGCCGCCCCGCGGTGCGGTGGGGGCGTCGGACGCGGTGGCGGTGGCGTGGACCGTGGCCGAGGTGTTCTCGGCGGTGGCGCGGACCGTGCCCGCGGTGTCCGCTGCCGTGACCCTGGCCTCGGCCTGCGCCGCGCGAGCGGCCTTGGCGCCCTGGATCGCCTGGGCGCCCCTCACCTTGGACGCCTTCGGAACCGTCACCTCGGCGTCGACATACCGGCGAGCCTGCTCGGTGGCGTCGGCGGCGGTCGTCCCGGCGGCCTTGTCGGCGGTGCCGGGAGCGCCGGTGGCCTGGGTGGTGGCGTCCCCGGCAGCGCCGGAGACGGTGTCCGTCACGCCGGTGACGACGCCGTCGACCGTGTCGGTGACGTTCCCGAGCGTGTCGGTGAGGGCGGTGGTCACATCAGACGTGACGTCGTTGGTCGTCGCGTCAGGCGTGGTCACGGACGCTGCGGGCAACTCGTCCGCGCTGGCCACGGAGGAACCGAGCGCCCAGGCGCCGGTGACACCGGCGGCTATGACGATGGAGCGGCGGATGTTCTTGTTCATACGTGCGTCAGATCCTTAGATCCTTGAGGGCTCGAACGACCCTGGGGAGCCCCGAAGCCCTTGGAACTCAAGGCACTTCGGGAGGCTGGGGACATGTCCGTCACCGCCGCACCCGCTCGCGTCCGTCGGTCCGCCATTCCGTCCGTCCCGCACGGTCCAGGGAGAGCGAACCGGTGGACGCGGATGTGGATCCGGATGCGATGACAGGTGCCGATACGGCTCCGGCGGCTTCCGCCCGGAGATCGGAGGGGTGTCCGGACGGGAGGGCAGACCTGGTCCGCCCCCGCGCGGCAGGTCTACGGCGGGGGGAGGTCTGCCCTATGCCGGGGAAACGGGAATGTCCGGGTGCCTGTCCCGGGTCTCGCCCGCGTCATGACGCGCGGCGGCACCGGCCACCAGCCTCAGCGGCGCCCGGTGATACAGAGCGACGGCATGCGCATCGCCGTGCCGCGAGGCGCCGTTGTCGGCCGCCGAACGGTTGCCCAGCGCACCACCCGGATCACCACCGGGAGCCGGCTGGTCGGGCGCGTACTCGGTGGGCTGGACGCGATGCCCGGCGGCCTGCGTCGCGTCGCCGGCCGACGTCACGTCGGCGACGAACACCGGGCCGTACGTTACGGCCGCTGCCCCGTCCGTACGTTGCTTGGAAGCGCCGTCACCCGTCGCCTTGCCGTCCGCGCCCGCGTCCGGCGCCGGCTGCGGTGTCGACGTGACCGGTGCGGGGAGCGTCTGCCCCGGAAGCACCGGCAGAGGGGGCAGTTCGGGCAGCCCAGGCAGCAGGGCACCCGGGAATTCCGGCAGCACCGGCGCCTCGGGCGTCACCGGCAGGGACGGCAACAACGACAGCGGCGGTATGTTCCGCCCCGCCTCGGCCAGCCCCTCGGTCACGCCCCCCACCAGATCACCGACCGGCCGCACGACCCGCTCGCCCACGGATCCGACGACCTCTTCGGTCACGGGCCTGACGACCCGTTCGGTGACCGGCGCGACGACATCCTCGGTCACCGGCCGGAGTATGCGATCGGCGGGCCGGGGGCTGCGCGGGTGAGGGAGTGCCTTGTCGGCCTGGGGGTGCTGGGGAGCGGTGACTTCGGAGGGGTCTGCGTCAGAGGCCATGGCCTCGACGGCGTCACCAGCCGCCCCGTCCGCACGCTCGGCCAGCGGCACCAATCGCCCGACCGTGGCCCGCGTCGCCGCCAGGACTCCGTCCCCCGCCTCCGTTTGCCGCACGGCTTCGGTCGAGGTCGCCGACGTCACCCCGTCCGTCGCGTGCGCCTGCTCCCCGTAGAGCAGTCCGAGCGCGAACAACCCGCACACCAGCAGCGCCAGTTCCAGCGCACGCCGCCCGGCCGCTGTGCGCATGACACGCAGAGCGGCACCGGACAGGGCTGCTGAGAAGGTCAAGAGGGGGTGGGTCCTCCCGTGCGGCGGAACGAGCGACAAGTCGGCGCGACGCATGCGGGCAAGCGGGGCGCGGCGCACCGCTGACAAGGCCTCGATCCTTGCACGCGCCTCCCGAGGTTCCGCAAGCCCCCTCGGCACCGATGGGTACACATGTCCCATTTGCTGGCCGAAGTCGGTCGACAAATCGTCAGCGAACCGACGTCACCGCCCTCCTCCCCTCCCGTCGTCATGCGCTGTCCGGAACCGGCAACGGCCGCTTCTCGATCGCCGCAGCCATCACCTCGGGGAACAGATCGGGCGTGCAGGCGAAGGCCGGCGCGCCCAGCGCCGCGAGTGCGGCCGCGTGCTCCCGGTCATACGCGGGCGCCCCCTCGTCCGACAGCGCGAGAAGCGTCACGAACTGCACCCCCGACCCCTTCATCGCCGCGACCCGCTTGAGCATCTCGTTCCGTATGCCTCCCTCGTACAGGTCGCTGATCAGCACGACAACCGTCTCCGCGGGCCGGGTGATCTGCGACTGGCAGTACGCGAGCGCCCGGTTGATGTCCGTACCGCCGCCGAGTTGCGTGCCGAAGAGCACATCGACCGGATCGTCGAGCTGGTCGGTGAGGTCGACGACGGCCGTGTCGAAGACGACGAGCCGCGTACTGATCGACCGCATCGACGCCAGCACCGCCCCGAACACCGATGCGTAGACGACCGACGCCGCCATCGACCCCGACTGGTCGATGCAGAGGATGACCTCCTTCTTCACGGACTGGGAGGCCCGCCCGTATCCGATGAGCCGCTCGGGCACGATCGTCCGGTACTCCGGCAGGTAGTGCTTGAGGTTGGCCGCGATCGTGCGGTTCCAGTCGATGTCGTGGTGGCGGGGCCGGTTGACGCGCGCGCTGCGGTCGAGGGCCCCGGTGAGCGTGGCCCGGGTGCGGCTGGCGAGCCGCTTCTCGAGGTCCTCGACGACCTTGCGCACGACCGCCCGTGCCGTCTCCTTCGTGGTCTCCGGCATCGCCTTGTTCAGCGAGAGCAGCGTGCCGACGAGATGCACGTCCGCGTCCACCGCCTCCAGCATCTCCGGCTCGAGCAGCAGCGTGGCGAGGCCAAGCCGGTCGATGGCGTCACGCTGCATCACCTGCACGACGGAGGAGGGGAAGTACGTCCGGATGTCCCCGAGCCAGCGCGCCACGGACGGTGCCGACGCCCCCAGCCCCGCCGAACGGTCCCGTCCCGTCCGCGGTTTCTCCCCCTGCCCGTAGAGCGAGGAGAGCGCCCCGTCCATCGCGGCGTCCTGCCCGGCCAGCGTGCATCCGGTGCCGTCGGCCGCGTCACCCCCGAGCACCAGCCGCCACCGCCGCAACCGCTCCTGCGCCGGGTCCATCGCCTCGGTCGTCATACACCCACCCCCGTGAGAGTCCGCCCCACCACAGATCGCTGACCCCCTGTAGGCCCCTCCACCGCAGGCCGCTGATCCCTCGTAGGCCTCTCCGCCGCAGGCCGCTGACCCGCAGCAGGCCGCCCCGTCGCAAGCCGCTGCCCCGCCGCAGGACGCTCCGTCACCGGCCGTCCCGTCAACGGTCGCGCCCAGAGCGGCATCACCCGCACGGTCATCCTCGGGCCGTCTGCCACCAGGAGCGCCTGCCCGCCATCCATACCCGTGACCGCGTTCACCACTTCGGCACGCTCCCTCGGCTCCCTCTGATCCCTCGGCTCGCTCAACCGGTCGGTCGTCATCTCCCCACCCCCACAAGGTCGTTGTCGTCGGCGCTCGAGTGATCGCCGTCATCCAGCCCCAGCAGCAACCGCACCACCGGCAGCACCGCGTCCGCGCGCGCCGTGTCCAGGTCGGGTGCGAACCCGGGTATCCCGGAGCCGACGGCCACCGTGCTCCCCCGTGCCCCCGGTCCGCGCCGGACCAGTTCGCCGAGGGTCCGCCGCACCCCCGGCTCGTACGCCGAGAACGTCCGCCGCAGCAGCGGCAGTACGTCCGTGAACGCCTCCGCCGGCACCCCCGTCAGCCAGGCGTCGACCAGCCCCAGCAACCGCTCGTCGTGGACAAGGAGCATCCCTCCGCCCGAACCGCCGCCGACGAACCCCTCGATCCACGCGGCCCCGTCCGCCGGCGCTGTCCCCGGCGACAGCACGAGCCCCATGAGCCGCGCCGCCTCGTCCTGCCCCAACTCCCCTTCGTCCAGCAGCAACCGCACCGCACGCCCCCGGACGACGCCGGGCACGGTGTCCCGTCCCGACAGCACCCGCAGCACCGACCGCCAGCGAACCCGCAGGTCACCGTGGCCCGGCACGGAAGCGTCGCCCAGCAGCCCCACCGCCCCGTGCACGGCGTCCACATGGCGCCGCATCTCCTCCGCCGCGTCGGCGTCGAGCGCGGCGCACGCCGGAGGCAGGCCGACGAAGATCCGCTCGGCGAGACCTGCCGCGACTTCGGCCAGGGCGCTGGTGTCGGTGCCGCGCACGTCGCCGTATCTCAGGGAGCGGACCAGGGCGGGCAGGGCCTGGGCGAGATGGCCGACGTCGGTGTCCAGGGCGGCGCGGTCGGCGAGGATCCGCATCACCGTGGGCAACGCGTCCGGCAGTTCGGCCAGCAGGCACCGCTCGGCGAGCGCGGTGACCTCGGCGAGGCCCTGCGCCGCCACGGCGTCGGCCTCCGCCTTGGCGGTCGCGGCGGCGAGCACGGTCGTCCCCCACACTCCGGCCTCGGCGACCCGCACGGACAGCTCCGGCTCCCACCGCAGCCGCCACGTCTCCCGGAACGTGCCCGTACTGTCCCGCGACGCCGCCGGATCACCCCACTCGACACCCAGCAGCCGCAGCCTGTGCAGCAGCCTGCTGCGTCCGGCGTCGGTCTCCTTGCGCAGGTCGAGCTCCAACTCCCGCTCCAGCGCCTCCGGTTTGAGCCGCAGCCGACGCTGGATCCGGTCGAGGTCCCGCTGCAACGGCACCGCGGGCGCCGACCGCGGCACCTCCCCCAGCACATCGCCCACGACCAGCCGGTCGTGCACCAGCGCCAGCGGCACGTCCGAGCCCTCGCACATCACCGCCCGTACGGCGTCGGTCGTCTCGCTCAGCCCGGGCAGCGGACGTCCCCGCATCGCGGCCAGCGTCTCCGCCAGCCGCACCGCCTCGATGACATGAGCCGAGGAGACTAGCCGGTCCTCGGCGCGCAGCAGCCCCGCGACCTTCGTCAGCCACCGCTCGACCGGCCGGTCCGGCGCGCTGAACAGATGCCCGTACCAGCCCGGCGAGTCGATGCCCGCGCCGTATCCGCTGACCCGCGCCAGCCTGCGGTGCGTCCACGGCACCCAGGTCATGTCCACCTTGACCTTGGGCAGCCCCTTCAGCAGCGCACGGTCTGCGGAGACGGCAGCCTTCTGCCGCAGCGCGGGCACATGCCAGGCCCCGCACACCACGGCCACCCCCTCCCCGAACTCACGCTGCGCCGCCCGTACTTGGAGCCGCATATACGCCTCCCGCACGAGATCCCGGTCATGCCCCCCGGTGCCGTACACCTCCCGCAGCGCCCCCATCGCCTCTTCCAGCACGACGAACGGCGCGAACGCGTCCCTCTCCCCGACCCACCGGTGCTCGACGACGTCCTCCCACCACCGCTCCGGGTCGTCATAACCGGCGGCTTCGGCAAGCACGGCCAGCGGATCGACACGGACGTCAGCGACGATGGGCGCCTGCGCCTCCTCGGCACCCGTGCCCCCCTCAGCACCCGAGCCCTCCCCAGCCTCCTCACCCCTCTCCCCCTGCTCAGCAGGCCCGGCGCCCTCACCTCCGCCCCCGGCCTCCGCATCCCGCTCCCACACCAGCGTGTGCGTGGCCGGCAAGTCGATGAAGCGGGCCGGTACTTCGTGGTCCAGGGCCCAGCGGATCGCGACCCACTCCGGGGAGAACTCGGCCAGCGGCCAGAACGCCGAGCGGCCGGGCTCGTCCACGGCGTGGGCGAGGAGGGCGACCGGCGGCCGCATCTCTTCGTCGGCGGCCAGCGGAATCAGCGCGTCGGCCTCGGGTGGGCCCTCGATGAGTACGACCCGCGGCCGGGCCGCGTCCAATGCCGCCCGCACGGCGCGCGCCGAGCCGGGCCCGTGATGCCGTACGCCGAGAAGTAGTGGCCCCGCGGCAGCACCGCCGCCCTTGTCGCTCACGCGCTCGCCTCCCGGCAAGCCCGGTAGAAGTCCTTCCAGCCGTCGCGCTCGCGGACGACCGCCTCCAGGTACTCCTGCCAGATGACCCGGTCGGCCGCCGGGTCACGGACGACGGCGCCGAGGATGCCCGCGGCGACGTCGCCGGCGCGCAGCACGCCGTCGCCGAAGTGGGCCGCCAGCGCCAGCCCGCTGGTGACGACGGAGATGGCCTCGGCGGTGGACAGTGTGCCGCTGGGCGACTTCACCTTCGTACGGCCGTCGGAGGTGACCCCGTCGCGCAGCTCGCGGAAGACGGTCACGACGCGGCGGATCTCGTCGACGCCGTCCGGCACGGACGGCAGATCGAGGGAGCGGCCGATCTGGTCCACCCGACGCGAGACGATGTCGACCTCGGCCTCGACACTCTCCGGCAGCGGCAGCACGACCGTGTTGAAGCGGCGGCGCAGGGCGCTGGACAGATCGTTGACCCCGCGGTCGCGGTCGTTGGCCGTGGCGATCAGGTTGAACCCGCGGACCGCCTGCACCTCCTGCCCCAGCTCCGGTATCGGCAGCGTCTTCTCCGACAGGATCGTGATGAGCGTGTCCTGCACGTCGGCCGGGATGCGGGTCAGCTCCTCAACCCGCGCTGTCATCCCTTCGGCCATGGCCCGCATCACCGGGCTGGGCACGAGGGCGTCGCGGCTCGGGCCGTGCGCGAGCAACTGCGCGTAGTTCCAGCCGTATCGGATCGCCTCCTCCGGCGTGCCCGCCGTGCCCTGCACGAGCAGGGTCGAGTCGCCGCTGACCGCGGCGGCCAGATGCTCGGAGACCCAGGTCTTGGCCGTGCCGGGCACGCCGAGCAGCAGCAGGGCGCGGTCGGTGGCGAGTGTGGTGACGGCGACCTCGACGATGCGGCGCGGGCCGACGTACTTCGGTGTGATCACCGTGCCGTCCGGCAGGGTGCCGCCGAGGAGATACGTGGCGACGGCCCACGGCGACATCTTCCAGCGGGCCGGGCGCGGACGGTCGTCCTGCGCGGCCAGCGTGGCGAGTTCGGCGGCGAAGGCGTCCTCGGCGTGCGGGCGCAGCGCCTCCAATTCCTGCGCGGAATCTTGCGCGGACGTGTTCTCAGGCACTTCGACGGACGACGGTTCCACGGTCACAGACATGGCTGAGGCCCCCTCCAGCTCGGCCGGTTCGGATCTGGTGTCCACCGTGCACCACGCCACTGACAATCCGTTCTGACCTGCGCAAACGCGCTCGCCGGACCGATTGTCAGTGGTGGGATCTACCTTCGATGACATGACTCAGCAGGGGGTGCGCTGGACCGCGGACCAGGTGCTTGCACTGGCGCCTGACGCCGCGTCACGCAAGGCGGGAAGCAAACTCGGAGCGGCCGGGCCGTGGTCCGAGGCGGGCAGTTCCGACGAGGGGACGGTGTGGGGGCTGTGCAAGGGCAGTGGCAGCAAGCCGTATCAGACGGTCGTCGACATCGCGGACGCCTCCGGCCCCGCGTACAAATGCAGTTGTCCGAGCCGCAAGTTCCCGTGCAAGCACGCGCTCGGGCTGCTGCTGCTCTGGGCGGGCGGCGACGGCGCGGTGCCGCCGGGCCGGGCGCCGGACTGGGCGGAGCAGTGGCTCGCGGGCAGACGCCGGCGCACGGAGGAGAAACGGGCGGCGGGGCCGGCGGGTACCACGTCCGGGTCCGGTGATCCGGAGGCCGCCCGGCGCCGGGCGGAGCGTCGCGCCGAGCGGGTCACCGCGGGGGCGTCGGAGCTGGAGCAGCGCCTGGCGGACCTGTTGCGCGGCGGCCTCGCGGGCGCGGAGCAGGCGGGGTACGGGCTGTGGGAGGAGACCGCCGCCCGCATGGTCGACGCCCAGGCCCCCGGACTGGCCTCACGCGTCCGCGAGTTGGGGGCGATACCGGCGTCCGGTCCCGGCTGGCCGGTGCGGCTGCTGGAGGAGTGCGCACTGCTCCACCTCCTCGACCAGGGCTGGCTGCGCCGCGAGCGGCTGCCTGAGGAACTGGCGGCGACGGTCCGCTCCCGCGTCGGCCTGCCCGCCTCGGCGGACGGCCCGCCGGTCCGGGACCGCTGGCTGATCCTCGCCCAGTACGACATGGTCGATCCGAAGCTGACGACCCGCAGAATCTGGCTGCACGGCGCCGACACGGCTCGCACCGCACTCCTCCTGTCCTACGGCGCCGCGGGCCGCGCTCCCGAACTGGCGCTGCCGGTCGGGCTGGCTCTGGACGCCGAGGTGTCCGCGTATCCCGGAGCGGGGCAGCTGCGGGCTTCCCTGGGTGAGCAGTTCGCGCCACCCGCTCCCGCGGCGATACGTCCGCCGGGAGTGACGACGGCCCAGGCGGCCGCCCGTTACGGCGATGCGCTGCGGGACGACCCCTGGCTGGAGTCGGTCCCGGTCACGCTGGACCGCGTCATACCGACCCCGGACGGCGACTCCTGGCAACTGGCGGACGCCGACGGGGCGACGGCCCTGCCGCTGACACCATCGGCCCGCTCCCGCCCCGGCCTGTGGCGACTCGTCGCCCTGTCCGGCGGCGCCCCCGTGAAGGTCTTCGGCGAGTGCGGCCACCGCGGCTTCAACCCGCTGACCGCCTGGACGGAAGGAGCGGGTGAGGCGGTGGCGCTGTGCTGACCATGCATGTGTCCCGCCCCACCGGACACCCGGCCTCGATGACCCTTCAACCACCCCATAGCACCCAACGGAAGGGAAGCGCATGAACACCGCGTCAAGCGCCTGGGAGGACCTGGTCACCACCGCCCTGCTCGGGACCGAGCGGCGCACTCCGCCGGGTTCCGTTCCCGGCCGGGAGGCCCCGGTGGCGCTGTTGGACGCGGCGGCCGTGGAGACCGTACGACGGCGGGCCGGGCTACGACCCGCGCGAGCGGCCGAGCGGCCGGAACCGGCGCCCGGGGACCCGCGGCCGCACCTGCCCGCCGCCGCGGCCCGCAGACTCGCGCTGCTGCTGGCCGACCGTCCCGGCGCGGGTGCCGGCCGCAGCAGAGGCACGGCACCGGATCTCATGGAGCTGCTGCCGCAGTGGCTCGCGAGGGCCAACACGCGCGGCTTCGCGGCGCCACCAGAGATGTTGCCCGCGCTGCTGGACGCGGCCCGCGGCCGTACGGATCTACGGCCGGCGGCGCTGACGTTCGCGGGGCCGCGGGCGATGTGGCTCGCCCGGCTCAACCCTGACTGGCGGTTCGCCCTGCGTGCGGCGCCCGGCGGGGGCGCGGCAGTGCCGGACCCCGGAGACACGGAGAAGGTACGGGAGCTCTGGCAGGAGGGGCTGTTCGCCGAGCGGGTCGCCCTGCTCGCAACCATCCGCGCCCGCGTGCCCGCCGCCGCACGCGAACTGCTCGCGACCACCTGGTCGACGGAACGGGCGGAGGACCGCCTGATGTTCCTCGACTCGCTGCGGACGGGACTGGGATCGGACGACGAGCCGTTCCTCGAGCAGGCGTTGGCCGACCGGAGCCGCAACGTACGGGCGACGGCGGCGGAGTTGCTGTCGGCGCTGCCGGGCTCGGCACTGGCCGGACGGATGGCTGTCCGGGCCGGGGCGTGCGTGACCGTCGACCGTATGCGGGAGATACCGACGATCGCCGTTGAAGCGCCGCACGAGTGCGACCCCAGCATGGAGCGGGACGGTGTCGTGACCAAGCCTCCGGCGGGACGGGGTGAACGGTCATGGTGGTTCGGCCAGTTGGTGGAGGCGGCACCGCTCGGGACCTGGCCCGGCCGGCTCGGCGGACGCACGCCCAAGGAGATCGTGGCGCTGCCGGTCGCGGACGACTGGCAGAGCGAGCTGCACGCGGCATGGTGCCGAGCCGCCGTGCGGCAGCGGGACGCGGAGTGGGCACGGGCGCTCCTCGGCACCCCGTCGGCACCGGAAGCCGGCGGTCCAGGAGCGCTGTCACTGGCAGAACGGGCGAAGCTCCTCGGCACGCTGGGCCCCGCCGAACGAGCCGAGTGGGTGGCCGGGTTCATCGCGGCGCACGGACTGTCCGAGGCGTTCCAGCTGCTCGGAGTGTGCGCGGTGCCGTGGGCCGCGCCACTGGGGCGCGCTGTTGTGGACGCACTCAACATCGCGCGAGACGCGGGAAGTTACCCATGGAGTTTCAGCGGAGTAATGGGCTTGGCCGAACGCTGCCTGGACCCCGGGGAGGCGGCCCGACTGGACGGCCTGATGGCCGTACCGGACGAACCCGAGGATGCGTCACCGGGAGCCGGAGGCTACTGGGCGGAGGCATTCCAGCGCCTGGTCACAACACTGCGGCTAAGGGCGGCAATGGCAGAGGAGCTGGAGAAACCATAGACGGTACGACAGCGCCCCATAGGGGCGCGGGGAACTGCGCGACCAGCCCCAACGGCGCCGCACCAAACCACCGGCATATCGCGGCACTCACAGATATCGCCCCCCTCCCAGCGGAGCGCCTACGTACCAGCCGGCTGCACCACGTTCGCCCTGACCCACTCCACGATCGAAGCCGTAGTCGCCCCCGGCGTGAAGATCTCGGCCACCCCCTTCTCCTTCAGCGGAGCGATGTCCGCCTCGGGGATGATGCCGCCTCCGAAGACCAGGATGTCCTCGGCGTCGCGCTCCTTCAGGAGGTCGATCACCGCGGCGAACAGGGTGTTGTGGGCGCCGGAGAGGATGGAGAGGCCGATCGCGTCGGCGTCCTCCTGGATCGCCGTGTCGACGATCTGTTCCGGGGTCTGGTGGAGCCCGGTGTAGATGACCTCCATACCGGCGTCGCGCAGCGCCCGCGCGATCACCTTGGCCCCGCGATCGTGACCGTCGAGCCCCGGTTTGGCCACCACCACGCGGATCGGACCGGCTGCCACACCCATCACTGCCTCCATGAAGCGACTACATGCATCCGTACCGCTACGTATACGTACCCCACCTCACAGCACACCGGCCGAGGAAGTGAACGAACGTTATCTCCAGCATCCCGTAACCGGCAGTTTCGCGGTGCCGACCGAGGGGGAAATCACACGGTGGGACACGTTAGCCGCGCACCGTTCCGCGTCTCTGCGGCCTCCCGAGTTCCGCAGGCCCCTGCGGCACACGGACCGTGGAGGGAACAAGCGCACAGGGAGCCGCAACGAGGTCGTCGCACCACCGCGCCGCAGGCCGCGCGCCGTGGCGGTGGGACGCACCGACGGTGGCAGGCAGGGCACGTAGGACAGGTACGGCACGACAGCGGGGAGCCTCGTCGCCACACCGACAGGGGACCTCGTCGCTTCATCGGCACCACAGGCGCGTCTTGCACCACAGGCGCATCTCACGCCACCGACCGCACTCGTCCCACGCGCCCCGTCGGCGCACCGTCGGCCGCCTTCGGCACGGCTTCCCACGAGGGCACACGGGGGACGGAGCCGTCCTCCCGCGTGCCGACAGGAGGTCGGCCATGAAGGTCACCAGGGCGGTAGTGCCCTTTCTTCCCCTCTGCCAGCGCCTGCTCCCCAGCAGACTGGCGGGGCTGTCCATGAACCTCCTGAAGGCGACCGCCCTGGACCTCGCCATCCTCGCGGGACACCTCCTCCTCTACCCCTCCGGCATCATCCAGGAGCGCCGCGGCCCGGGCCCCGCGCTTCCCCCGCCCGACACCGCACAGCTGCCGACGGAGGCCAAACCCCCGGTCGTCCTGCTGCACGGCTTCATCGACAACCGCTCGGTCTTCGTCCTGCTGCGCCGCAGTCTCGCCCAGCACGGCAGGCATCAGGTCGAGTCGCTCAACTACTCTCCGCTGACCTGCGACATACGCGCCGCGGCCGAGCTGCTCGCCCGGCACATAGAGGAGATCTGCGAGCGCACGGGCAGCCATCAGGTCGACATCGTCGGCCACAGCCTCGGCGGACTGATCGCCCGTTATTACGTACAGCGACTGGGCGGTGACATCCGCGTCAAGACGCTGGTGACGCTGGGCACGCCGCACTCCGGCACCCGGGTGGCTCCGCTGATGAACGCCCACCCGATCGTCCGCCAGATGCGCCCGGGCTCGGACGTCCTCGAGGAGCTCACCCGGCCGGCCCCCGGCTGCCGTACGCACTTCGTGAGCTTCTGGAGCGATCTGGACCACCTGATGGACCCGCTGGAGACCGCCTGCATCGACCACCCCGACCTGCTGGCGCACAACGTGCGGGTGAGCGGCATCGGGCACCTCGCCCTGCCCGTGCACCCCGCCGTCGCGACCGGCATACGGCAGGCCCTCGACACCGCGCCGACAGAAGCCGAAGCAGCCGCCCGGACCGGCGGTCTGACCGTGGCGTGACGTTCGCTCCGCCTCATACAACTTCGAACAGTCTTCGAACGCAGGGCCAAACCCGCGCCCGCCGTCCCCCGAAACACGGCCGAATGCCCGTTTCCTTCAGGCGTGAAACCTGCCGAAGATTGTCGCGCCCGCGTACTGCCGGGTACAGTCGCCGCACTGCTCTGGCAGCCCCTGTTGTCGAGGCGAGAGAGAAGTTGGTGAACGAACGTCACCCGTCGGGGATCATCACCTCCCCGGCCCCGGCTTCCGATGCCTCGGCGCACTACGCGCCGTACGGCGGACAGGAAGCCCACTACGGTGACTTCACCACGTACGACGCCTACGCGACGAACGGTTTCCCCACGGGCGCGGCGGGCATGGACACCGGCGCCTACGCCACCCCGACCTTCGACGCCGACCCGCTCTTCGGCAGCATGCCCGGCGAGAACACGGGCTCGTACGACGGCACGCAGTGGTCGACGGGCAGTCACCAGACGCTGAACTACGACATGTACGCGGCCCAGCACCACGCCGCCTACGACACCGGCGCTTACGACACCACCGCCTGGGCCGACGGCCACCAGCCCCTCTCCGTCATCCCGCCGCAGGCCACCGGCCCCGAGGCCACCGGCCAGTGGGATTCGGGTACTTGGCTGCAGCCCGAGCAGCCTGAGCACTCCGGCGCGGCGGACCAGTCCCAGCACTGGGAATGGGGCACGCAGACCTTCGACACCGGCGCGTACGACGCCACGCAGTGGAACTCGGACGGCGCCCAGCACCCGGCCGACGAGTACGAGCATGTCTCGTACGACGAACCCGCCCAGGGCGAGGACGGGTTGGACCACACGGGCCTCACCGCCTCCACCGGTGAGCTGCCCGCTGTAACACCCCTGCTCGACGGCCAGGAAGATCAGGAAGAGGCCGTCTCGCCGATCCCTGCGCCCGGCTCACGCGCGGCCGCTCGTGGCGCGGGGCGCTCCCGCCGCCGTACGCCCGCCAAGCGCTCCGCGCTGCTGACGGTCGCCGTGCCGTCGGCGTGTGTGATGGGTGTCGCGGGGATCGCCGCCGCGTCCGTCGGCACACTGACCGACGACGGCGGCGACACGTCGACGACCGCGGCGGACACGAAGTCCGTCAAGCCGTCCGCCGCGAACAACAAGCTGGACACCCAGCTCGAGAGCCTCACGGCCGGTGCCGACGACTTCGCCGACCGGGCCAGCCGTACGCAGGAGCGCATCGACCTCAAGGCCCAGCAGGAGGCCGAGAAGAAGAAGGCGGCGGCGGAGGCGGCCCGCAAGGAGCGGCTGCGCCCGAAGTACGCCCTGCCGGTCGCCCAGCACGGACTCAGCGCCTACTTCGGCCAGTCCGGCATCAACTGGATGTCCATCCACACCGGCATCGACTTCCCGGTCTCGTACGGCACGCCGGTGATGGCCGCGACCGACGGCACCGTCCGCACGGAGTGGAACAGCTCCTACGGCAACATGATGATCGTGACCGACAAGGACGGTACGGAGACGTGGTACTGCCACCTCTCCACCTACGCCGTCTCGTCCGGTTCGACCGTGAAGGCCGGCGACACGATCGCGTACTCCGGCAACTCCGGCAACTCGACCGGTCCGCACCTGCACTTCGAGGTGAAGCCGTCCGGTGGCTCCGCCATAGACCCGCTGGCCTGGCTGCGCAGCCACGGGCTGGACCCGACGTAACTGCCTGCGGGCCCCCGCCTTTCAGCGAGGGCCCGAATCCGTCAGAGCTTCTCCACCGGCGCGTACCGCAGCAGCAGCCGCTTCGGCTTGGTGTCGCCGAAGTCGATCGTCGCCTCCGCGTTGCCGCCGGTGCCCTTGACCGCCATCACCGTGCCGAGACCGAACTGGTCGTGGGTGACCCGGTCGCCGACCGCCAGCGCGACCACCGGCTTCTCCGAGGTCCGTCGCGTGGCGAAGCCGGAGGCGCCCGATGCCGACGAGCGGGAGCGGGACGAGGACAGTGAGGCGGCGACGCCCGACACCGGGCCCGCGGGGGCCGCGGAGGGGCCGGTCCGCTTCCAGTCCACGTGCTGGTCCGGGATCTCCGCCAGGAAGCGCGAGGGCGGGTTGTACGACGGCTGCCCCCACGCGCTCCGCATGGCGGACCGCGTCAGATACAGCCGCTCACGCGCGCGCGTGATGCCGACGTACGCCAGGCGCCGCTCCTCCTCCAGCTCCTTGGTCTGGCCGAGGGCGCGCATGTGCGGGAAGACGCCGTCCTCCATGCCGGTCAGGAACACGACGGGGAATTCGAGGCCCTTGGCGGTGTGCAGGGTCATCAGGGTGATGACGCCCGCGCCTTCCTCGTCCTCGTCGGGGATCTGGTCGGAGTCGGCGACCAGGGCGACGCGCTCCAGGAACTCGGAGAGTCCGCCCACGGCCTCGCCCTCCCCGGCCTCCTGCTCAAACTCCAGGGCCACGGCGGCGAGTTCCTGGAGGTTCTCGATCCGGGTCTCGTCCTGCGGGTCGGTGGAGGCCTGCAACTCGGCGAGGTAGCCGGTGCGTTCGAGGACGGCCTCGAGGACGGTCGCGGGTCCCGCGCCCGACTCGACGATCGTACGGAGCTCCTCCATGAGCACGTTGAACCGCTTGACCGCGTTCGTCGACCGGGCGGCCATGCCGTATGCCTCGTCGACGCGGCGCAGTGCCTGCGGGAAGCTGATCTTCTCGCGCTGGGAGAGGGCGTCGATCATCGCCTCGGCGCGGTCGCCGATGCCCCGCTTGGGCACGTTGAGGATGCGGCGCAGCGGGACCGAGTCCTCGGGGTTGGCGAGCACGCGCAGGTAGGCCAGGACGTCCCGGACCTCCTTGCGCTCGTAGAAGCGGACGCCGCCGACGACCTTGTAGGGCAGGCCGACGCGGATGAAGACCTCCTCGAAGACACGGGACTGGGCGTTCGTACGGTAGAAGACCGCGACGTCGCCGGCCTTCGCGTCGCCCGCGTCCGTGAGGCGGTCTATCTCCTCGGCGACGAACTGCGCCTCGTCGTGCTCGGTGTCGGCGACATAGCCGGTGATGCGCGCGCCGGCGCCCGCGTTGGTCCACAGGTTCTTGGGGCGGCGGGACTCGTTGCGCTCGATGACGGCGTTGGCGGCGGTGAGGATCGTCTGGGTGGAGCGGTAGTTCTGCTCCAGCAGGATCGTCGTCGCGTCCGGGTAGTCCTCCTCGAACTGGAGGATGTTGCGGATGGTCGCGCCCCGGAAGGCGTAGATCGACTGATCGGCGTCACCGACGACGCACAGTTCGGCGGGGAGCAGGTCGTGCTCGCCCGGCGGTACGTCCTCGTCGTGCTCACCGGTGCCGACGAGTTCGCGTACCAGGGCGTACTGCGCGTGGTTGGTGTCCTGGTACTCGTCGACCATGACGTGCCGGAAGCGGCGGCGGTAGTGCTCGGCGACATCCGGGAAGGCGCGCAGCAGGTTGACCGTCGTCATGATCAGGTCGTCGAAGTCGAGGGCGTTGGCCTCGCGCAGGCGCGACTGGTACATCGCGTACGCCTGGGCGAGGGTCTTCTCGAAGCCGTCGGTGGCCTGGGCGGCGAAGTCCTCCTCGTCGATCAGCTCGTTCTTCAGGTTGCTGATCTTGGCGCTGAAGGACTTGGGCGGGTAGCGCTTGGGGTCGAGGTCCAGGTCACGGCAGACCAGGGCCATCAGGCGCTTGGAGTCGGCGGCGTCGTAGATCGAGAAGGACGAGGTGAAGCCGAGCTTCTTGCTCTCCCGGCGCAGGATGCGCACGCACGCGCTGTGGAAGGTCATCACCCACATCGCGTTCGCGCGCGGGCCGACGAGTTGCTCGACGCGCTCCTTCATCTCGCCGGCGGCCTTGTTGGTGAAGGTGATCGCGAGGATCTGGCCGGGGTGCACCTTCCGCTCGCCGAGCAGGTACGCGATGCGGTGCGTCAGCACGCGCGTCTTGCCGGAGCCGGCGCCGGCCACGATGAGCAGCGGCGAGCCGGAGTGGACGACGGCCGCTCGTTGGTTCTCGTTCAGCCCGTCCAGGAGCGCGGCCGGGTCCACCGCCGGGCGGTGCGCGCCGTCCCGGTAGTACGCGTCCCGGTCCGGCGGCGCGTCGAACTTCCCGCCGAACAGATCGTCCGGAATCGGCTCCGGCACATGATCGTCCTCGGGCGGCGGCGGGGGTTCCTCCGCACGGCCCCGCGGGGCCTGGAGGTCCGCCAGGAAGCTGTCATCAAAGAGGCTGCTCATCGCTCTCCGAGTTTAGGGCCTGCCCGATGGCCCAGTCCGGGGGTCGCGGGGTCTGGCACGCGCACCAGACCCCGCTCGGGTCTGTTGATCAGGAACCGGCGCGAAACCCGAACCGGTCCATCGGACAGACCCTAAGGCGCCCCACTGACAGCCCGCCGCCGCCCTGAGAACATCGCCGAATTCCAAGGCCCAAGGGTCTCAGAGTCGGCGGAGCCCCAGTCGACTCAGAAGCCGAGGATCTTCCAGACCTGGCCGCCCGGCGTCTTTCCCTGGCCCAGGTCCGTTCCGTCGCGATCGGCGACGGACCAGGCCGAGACATAGAGCTTGCCGTCGTACGGGTCGACGGCCACGCCCGCCGGGAAGGGGACCTTCACGTTCGTCCGCTTGCCGTGGGAGACCTTGGTGACGACGCCGGCGAAGAGCTGGCTGACGTACAGGTCGCCCTTGTCGTTGAGGGCGAGGCCGGTGATCGAGCCGAAGCCGGACTTCCAGCCGAGGATCTTGCCGGTCCAGGGGTCGACCTGCCACACGCGCGCGGTGGGCTTCTCACTCTCGCCGTTGAGCTCGCCGACGTAGAGCTTGCCGTCGGGGCCGAGCGCGAGGGAGGTCGGGACGGACTGGTTCTTGTCGTGGTCCGGGAAGACGGTGAAGGGGCGGGCCCGGCCGGACGGCGAGACCTCGATCAGGTCGTTGCCCGCGGCGTCCGCGACGATCTTGCGGCCGTCGGGGAGCGCGAGGACGGCGTACGGGTTGGACTCCACGGATGCCTTGTGCGGGTTGTGCTTCAGCTCCACGGCCGCGATGTCCGCGGCGATCTTCGCCTTGCCGTGGCTGATCTTCAGCAGCTTGCCGAGCTTGTCCCAGGGCGGCGTCGTGGGCACTCCGGCCTCCGGCGGGGCGAAGGTCTCGACGCCCCAGATCTTGCCGTGCCGCGCGGAGACGCCGTCGACGCCGGTCGCGAAGCCGCCGTCCGGGGCGGCGGCCGAGGGCAGGCCCTGCACCACCCTGTGGTGCTTCCACGCGCCCCCGTTCCAGTAGATCTTGGTGACGGCCGACGTGAGGCCGATGCAGGTCTCGCCTTCCGGCCCCTCCCCGATGCACTTCTTGCCGCCCCGGCCGGCCTCGGCGACGTACAGGCGCCCGTGGTCGTACGACAACTGGCGTGGATTGTCGAGGCCCTTCGCGATCGCGCGGACGACGGGTTTACCGCCGGTGCGGCCGTCCTGACCGGCGCCCGCGCTCGCGGGTGCGATGCCCGCGGTGACGGTGAGTGCGACTCCTGTGGCGATGACGAGTGCGGTGCGTTTCCTCATGGCCGTACTCCCTCCCAGCCGCCACGGCTCCCGACCGTGGCTGGCTGGAAGCTACCGCCCCGAAGCGGGCGGACGACGTCACTCCGGACAAAATACGAGCAACTCACCGCAGACCCTTCCGTATTGACCACAGCGAGCGACGTCCTGCGCTAAGGTCACGAAAATGTATCGGGCATATCGCCCATCAACCTTCACAGAGGCCACACGAGTTGGCTAGCGTTCCTCCAGGCCGCACGACCCCTACCGGCGAACGTCGCCGGGCCGTACGGCCTCCGCCGAGTCCGGCACGCCCACGGGGCAGTCCGGAGCCGGGGACCCACCGAACTTGGGGTGAATCGGCCGGACTTCCCTTCGGGAAGCGGTCGTAGGGCAACCCTTCCGAACCACCCGCCCGAACCCGACAGCTAACTCGGTAGGCGGACGATGGAAGGAGTCGCCTCCCTTGGCGTCGCACCGCAAGTCGCGTCCTTCGGGTTCGCGCGTCGCAGGCATACGGACCCCCGCCCTCGCCACGGCGGCCCTCACCTCCGTGGCCCTGCTGTCCCAGTCGGCCAACGCCGCCCCCGCGGCCGACGACAAGCCGAGTCTCGAAGAGGTCGAGAAGAAGGTCGGCGATCTCTACCGCCAGGCCGAGTCGGCGACCGAGAAGTACAACTCGGCGAAAGAGAAGACCACCAAGCAGCGCAAGCGCGTCGACACCCTCCTCGACGACGTCGCGCAGCGCACGCAGAAGCTCAACGAGGCGCGCGAGGAACTGGGTTCCTTCGCCTCGGCCCAGTACCGCACCGGCGCCTCCGCCCCCGACACGGCAACCTTCCTGCTCGCGGACACCCCGCAGGACTACTTCGACCAGACCCAGCTGATGGACCGGATGACCGGCCGTCAGAAGGAGGCGGTCGACGACTTCGTCACGCAGCAGTCCGCGACGATGGAGAAGCGCCGGGAGGCCACCGCGAGCCTCGAGACGCTCACCGAGTCGCAGGGCGACCTGAAGTCCGCCAAGACGACCGTCCAGCAGAAGCTGGCCGACGCGCGCGAGCTGCTGTCGAAGCTGACCGCCGAGGAGAAGGCGCGGCTCGCGGAGATCGAGCGGCAGAAGCAGCAGGAGGCCGAGCGCAAGGCCGCGGAACTCGCCAGGCAGCAGGCGGCGGAGGCGGCGGCCCAGGAGACGGCGCAGCAGCAGGAGAGCGGCACCGGCACGTCGGAGTCCTCCGACACCTCCGTGGCCGACTCCTCGTACGCCACCAAGGCCGAGAAGGTCCTCGCCTTCGCCCGCTCCACGATCGGCAAGCCGTACGTCTGGGGCGCGACCGGCCCCGACTCCTACGACTGCTCGGGCCTCACCCAGGCCGCCTGGAACGCCGCCGGCATCTCCCTCCCGCGCACCACCTGGGACCAGGTGAACGCCGGCACGACGGTCTCCCTCTCCGCCGCCCAGCCGGGCGACCTGGTCTTCTTCTACGACGACATCAGCCACGTCGGCATCTACATCGGCAACGGGATGATGATCCACGCGCCGAAGCCGGGGGCGTATGTGCGCGAGGAGTCGATCTTCTACGACGGTGAGTCGTCGATCCACAGCGTGGTACGGCCCGCCTGACGGGACGGGGACGCGGCACAGGCGGTTTTCCGTAGGCACGCGCGCGTGCCCCGCTCTCAAGGCGCGTGCCGCTCCCTACCATCGGGCCCATGCCCAGCCTCTCTCCCCTCCGCGCCTGGTGGGCACAGCGCTCGCCGACGGCCGGTGCCACCGTTATGGCGACCGGCATCGTGTCGGTCGGTCTGCATCTGACGGGGTACGAGGTCCTGTCCCGTATCGCCCTCGCGGCGGCCTGCGCGGCGTGGCTGGGACTGGCCGCGGACTTCGTCGTACGGCTGCCGCGGCGGCGGGAGAGGTGGGCCGCGGAGACGGCGGCGCCGGGCGCGCTCACCGCCGTGGCGGCGACGACGGTCCTCGGCACCCGTTTCTCCGCCCTCGACTGGCAGCCGCTCGCCGAGGCGCTGCTCGCACTGGCCGCCGTGCTGTGGCCCGTGCCGCTCTTCGCCGCCGTACGGCACTGGCGGCGGCGTATGCCGGGCACGGTGTTCCTCGGCTGTGTGGCCACACAGGGACTCGCGGTGCTCGGCGCCACCCTGGCCGCCGCCGAGGGGGCGGCCTGGCTCGCGCGGGCGGCGATGGTGCTGTTCTGGCTGGGGCTTGTGCTGTACTGCGTTGCGCTGGCCTGCTTCGATCTGCGGCAGGTGGCCGAAGGCGCCGGTGATCACTGGGTCGCGGGCGGCGCGCTCGCCGTCTCCGCGCTCGCCGGGTCGAAAATCGTCGCCGCCGACAGCGCGAGCCTGTACCTCTGGAACGACGACAACGACGGCGTCCTGCGCTTCATGACCGCCGTGGTGCTCGTGCTCGCCCTGGCCTGGTACGCCGTCCTGCTCGTCGCCGAGTTCGCCCGCCCCCGGCCGCGCTACGACGTGCGGCGCTGGGCGACCGTCTTCCCGCTGGGGCTGACGGCGGCGGGGACCCTCTCGGTGTCCTCCGCCCTCGATGTGCCGTGGCTGGAGGCGCTGGGTGAGGTGCTGCTGTGGATCGCGGTGGCCGCTTGGCTCGCGGTCGCGGCCGGGGCGATCGCTGCCGCGCGGGCCGCCGTCACCTCCGCCGCCGCACCGCAGGACGTCAGGTCCACAGCACCGCGATGAAGACGTTCGCCGTGGTCAGCAGTCCGACCAGGCCGAACAGCGGCTTCTCCACCTTCTCGTCGTCGCGCTTCACATAGACGAGCCCGAGGATCACGACCAGCAGCGCCAGCTTCACACCGATCTTGATGTTGTTGACGGACTGGTCGTCGGCCTGGTTGAGGCCGACCAGGATCATGCCGGTGACCAGCATCGTCAGCGCGCCGTGCAGCATCGCGGGGACGAAGCGGGCGGTGCCCTGGCCCATCGCCTTCATCTGGGTGAAGAAGCCGCCGAGCAGGGCGGCGATGCCGATGATGTGCAGGCCGACGAAGAGATGGATGAGTACGTCCATGAGGCCGGAGCCTAATCAGAGGCGGTCGGGGCACATGACACCGGCCTGCCCTACGCAGGGGGTTGCATATATGCGGCCCATAGCAGCCCGTAACCCCCAGGGGTCCCGGATTCCTCACTTCGGTCACCACACTGCGTGAAGTCGACGGCCCCGGAACGGGATCACGATCACTTACGGTCACCGCGCGGTCCGCTCGCGTCAGTTCCGCGCAATGCGTTACCCGTCCGACACACCCGGGTTTAGCGTCCTCCCCCAGGTGACCGGCTCCCCACCGCCGCCCGGGCCAGGGGCGGCAGTCGATCACCCCGCCGAGAAGGTCCGGCGGCGGTCCGCTCCCCCTGTGCGGGTCGCCGCCGGACGCAGAGCCGCCGGAGCCCCCACGGCACCGGCGGTCGGACGAAAGGACGTGCAGGTCCCCGTGGCAGCGCACCGCAAGCCCCGACAGCGTTCGACCGGCGGCACCTCGGTCCGTACGGCCGCCACGATCGCCCTCGCGGGCGCCGCGACCGCGACCGGTCTGGACGGGACCGGGCATGCGGAGCCGGAGCTGACGCCCGACCAGGTCAAGGCGAAGGTGGACAAGCTGTACCAGGAGGCGGAGGTCGCCACCGAGAAGTACAACGGCGCCAAGGAGAAGGCGGAGGCGGCCGAGCAGCGCCTGCGGGACCTGCGGGACGAGGCGGCGCGCAAGACGGACGGCCTCAACTCCGAGCGGGCCGCGCTGGGTTCGATGGCGGCGGCGCAGTACCGCGACGGCGGCCTCGACCCCGCGCTCCGGCTCGCGCTCTCCGCCGACCCGGACGGATACCTCCAGGGCGCCGAGTTCGCCGAACGTGCGGGCAGCCGTCAGGCCGCGTCCGTCGACCGCGTACGCCAGCAGCTGCGCGAGATCGAGCAACTGCGCGGCGCCGCGCACATCGAGCTGACCTCGCTGACGTCCCGGCAGGCCGAGCTGAAGCGGCACAAGAAGACGATCACCGGCAAGCTGGACGCGGCCCGGCGGCTGCTGTCCCGGCTGACGGCCGAGGAGCGGGCCCGGCTCGAGGACGCCGGACAGGCCTCACGTACGGACGCACGGGACGGCCTGACGGGGCCGGTGACGGCGCCCAACGCCCGTGCGGCCTCCGCCGTTTCGTACGCCTACCAGAAGCTCGGCAGCCCCTATGTGTGGGGCGCGACCGGCCCCGACGCCTTCGACTGCTCGGGCCTCATGCAGGCCGCGTACCGCTCCGCGGGCATCTCCCTGCCCCGTACGACCTACGCCCAGATCGACGCCGGCCGCCGGGTCTCCCGCGCCGAACTCCTCCCGGGCGACCTGGTGTTCTTCTACTCCGGCATCAGTCATGTCGGCCTCTACGTCGGCAACGGCCAGATGATCCACGCCCCCAACCCCTCGGCGCCGGTACGGCTGGCGCCCATCGACGAGATGCCGTTCGCGGGGGCGACGCGGGTGGCGTGAAGGTGTCCGACGGCACACCACAGGGCGTGGCATGCCCACGTCGGCACGGTAGCGTCTGCGAAACGCTTCGTACGACGTCCCGTGCCCCGAGAAGGTGTCGATGCCGCGCTCCGCACTGCCGCCGCCTCCCCCACCGCCGCACAGCAGGATGTGGCCGGACCGGGCGGCCCTGCTGGCGGACCGGGGGCGGGCGCTGGAGGAGCTGCACCGGTGCAGCATCGGGGTCCACCGGGTACTGCTTTTGTGGCTGCTGGCGCTCTCCGCGATCATCGGGTGGGCGCTGCTGGTGATCCCGCTGCAGCAGCTGGAGGAGCGGGATCCGCTCGGCTTCCTTCTCGGCCCCGTCTTCGCGCTGCTCGGCCTCGCGGCCCTGTCCCCGTCCGTCATCACGCTGGCCCACGCCATCCGCCGCGACCATCGCATACGGCAACTTCTCGACGCCTGGCTGCAGTTGGACAGCGACCCGGCGACCGACGCCGGTCTCCGCTCCCCCGGCCTCAGCCTCTTCTGGCTGCTCTCCTCCGTCGTGCTCTGCGTGATCGGCCTGTGGGCGTCGTTCGCCTCGGCGGCCGGTGCGGAACCGGACAGCACGCGCTACAGCGATGTCGCCCTCGGCATGGGCATCGGCACGATCCTGTGGCTGACGGGTCTGATAGGCGTGATCAAGGCCGTACGGCACTACCGCTGGGCCGTGCGGGCACTGGGCCCGGCGCCGCGGCCGGGCCACCACTGAACCGCGGCTCTCTCCTGCCGCCCCCGTCCGTGCTCAGACCAGCCGCCGTGCCGTCGCCCACCGGGTCAGCTCGTGCCGGTTGGACAGCTGGAGCTTCCTCAGCACCGCGGAGACATGGGACTCGACCGTCTTCACGGAGATGAACAGCTGCTTGGCGATCTCCTTGTAGGCATAGCCACGGGCGATCAGGCGCAGCACCTCGCGCTCGCGCTGGGTGAGGCGGTCGAGGTCCTCGTCCACGGGAGGGGCGTCCGTCGAGGCGAAGGCGTCCAGGACGAACCCGGCGAGCCTCGGCGAGAAGACCGCGTCGCCTTCCTGCACACGGAAGATGGAGTCGACCAGGTCCGTGCCCGTGATCGTCTTGGTCACGTAGCCTCGCGCGCCGCCCCGGATCACGCCGATCACGTCCTCCGCCGCGTCCGAGACGGACAGGGCGAGGAAGCGGACGGGCTGCTCGGTGTCCGCCATCAACGGGGCGCAGCGGCGCAGCACTTCGACCCCGCCGCCACCCGGCAGGTGCACGTCGAGGAGGACGACCTCGGGCCGGGTCGCGGTGATGACCGTGACCGCCTGGTCGACGTCCGCGGCCTCGCCGACGACTTCGACGCCGGTCTGCTCGGTCTGTCCGATCTCGGCCTGTACGCCGGTACGGAACATGCGGTGGTCGTCGACGAGGACCACGCGGACCCGGCGCTCGCCGCCGCCCGCCTGGGCGGACTCGGCCGACTCCGCCGCTCCCGCCGTACCGCTCGTTTCGGTCGGGTCGCTCATGTCGTCTTCTCCGCCCTCTCCATCTCCAGCTCGACCTCCGTGCCGCCGTCCGGCACGGCACGCAGCCGGGCCGAACCGCCGTTGCGCTCCATGCGGCCGATGATCGATTCTCTGACACCCATACGGTCGGCGGGTATCGAGTCGAGATCGAAGCCCGGTCCGCGGTCCCGGACGGACACGAAGACCGTCTTCCCCTCCACTTCGGCAAAGACCTGGACGGCGCCGCCCTCGCCACCGTACTTGGCGGCGTTCACCATCGCCTCGCGTGCGGCCTGCATTTGTGCGGCGATTCTCTCGTCGAGCGGGCAGTCGCCGACCACGACGACCTCTATGGGGACGCCGTGCTTGTCCTCGACCTCGGCCGCGTTGCGCCGCACGGCGTCGGCGAGGGTGGTGGGTTCGTCGGCCTCGTCCTTGCCGGTGCCCTCGGGTTTGTAGAGCCAGGTGCGCAGATCGCGCTCCTGGGCGCGGGCGAGGCGGCGCACCTCGCTCGCGTTCTCCGCGTTGCGCTGGATCAGGGTCAGGGTGTGCAGCACCGAGTCGTGGACGTGCGCGGCGACTTCGGCGCGCTCCTGGGCGCGGATGCGCATCAGCCGCTCCTCGGACAGGTCCTGGGTCATGCGGACGAGGTAGGGACCGGCGAGGAGCGTTATCCCGACGAGGACCGCGAGGGCGGCCTGCAGGACCGAGCCGAGGTGGGCGGCGGAGCCCTGCAGGACGAAGATGCCGGAGACGCCGGCGGTGACCAGCAGCACCCCGCCCACGGCCCGCAGCAGGTTGAGCGTGCGCTTGCGGCGGCCGGCCTCGACCCAGCGGGCCCGGCGGGCGTTGTCCGCCTGGCGCCAGACGAGGGCGACGCCCGCGCCGACGAGCACGACCGGCACGAGATACGCCTGGGCGCCGCTGCCCAGATTCACACTGCCGACGAAGACCATGGCCACGACGACCATGAGGAGCAGGGCGACGATCTGGCCCTTGTCCGGCTTGCGGGCGACGAGTCTGCGGCGGCCGTCGGGCGAGGTTTCCGTGCCGACGAGGGAGGGGGGCCGCTGGGCTTCGACGCCGCCGACGCCGAGCGGCACGAAGAACCAGAACGCGGCGTAGAGCAGAGCGCCGAGGCCGTCCGCCATGAACAGGCCGACGAAGACCAGCCGCACCCAGATCACAGGCAGCCCGAGATGCCCGGCGAGCCCCCGCGCCACGCCACCCAGCCAGCGCCCGTCACTGCTGCGGTAGAGCTTGCGCGGCGGCCGCGGTTCCACGAGTGGCGCTGTTGCGGCTTCCGGCATGCCATCGATGTTCACACGCCCGGACGGCCGAGGCATCAGGGTCGACCCCCGAGACTCCCCTGATCTTCGAAACCCGTCCCCGTCGAACGCTTCCCCGCCGCCGGCTCAGGGCCGATATCAGGGTCCGGCCAGGGTCGTTCCGACTCCCGCCGAGGCACTGCGCCCGTCACCATGGACTCATGACAGATCACCAGCACGCCGCGACGGGTCCGGGACCCGGCTCCGGCCCACGCCCCACCCCGGGCACCGGGCAGGACGCCGCGGACGCGCCCGGCACCGAGGGAAAGGAGCCTCGCGCGTACGAGAAGGGGGACGCGCAGACGCCCGGCCCGACCACGGCATCCGAAGCGAACGCCGCGACCGGAGCCGAAGGGGCGGCCGCACCCGACCAGCCGACCAACGCACCCCGCCCACCCACCGACGCACCCGACCCGCCCGCCGACGTATCCGCCCAGCCGGCCGACGTCCCCGGTCCACCCCACCGCTTCCGGCGCGACCGGCCGCACAAGATGCTGGCCGGGGTGTGCGCCGGGCTCGGGCGGCAGTGTGACATGGATCCGGTGATCTTCCGGATCACGCTGGCCGTGCTGTCCGCGACCGGTGGCCTCGGTCTCATCTTCTACGGCTTCGCCTGGCTCTTCGTCCCGTACGAGGACGAGGAGCAGAACGAGGTGCGCAAGCTGCTGACCGGCAGAGTCGACGGCCAGGCGCTGACGGCCGTGCTGTTCGCGCTGGTGGGCTGCGGGGTGTTCCTGACCCTGCTGAACAATGGCGGGGTACTGACCTTCGCCGTGGTTCTCTCCCTGCTCCTCGCGGGCGCCGCCTACTGGTCCCGGCACCGCGGCACCCCCGACCCCGACCCCCTGGCCGCCCAGGCGGTCGCGGACGCCCCGCCGGAGGCCCAGGCCCCGCCCGTCCCCATCGCCTACCCGTCCTGGTGGCGCGACCCCATCGTCAAGGACGGCACGCACGAGGGCGGGACGGGTTACCTCTGGGGCCCGGGGGACTCCCGCGCCCGCGATATCGCGGCAGCCGTCAACATCGGCCTCGGCCCATGGGGCAACAGCCCCGACGACATACGCCGCCGCGCACCCGTCCAGGCACCGCGTCCGCGCGGCCCCCGCTGGATCGGCGGCTGGGTCTTCCTGCTCGCCCTCCTCGCCGGCGGCCTGGGCACCCGCCTCACCTGGGACGAACACCCCCTCGGCACCAGCCTCCAGACCGGGCTCGCCTGCGCGCTCATCGTCCTCGGCCTGGGCATAGCCGTCAGCGCGTTCCTGGGCCGCACGGGAGCCGGCTCGGTCTTCCTCGCGGTCATCACGGCGGCCCTGCTCGCCGCGGCGGCCGCGATACCGAAGGACATCAGCACGCAGTGGATGAAGGAGACTTGGCGCCCCACCGCGGTGGCGGACGTGCGGCAGCACTACGAGCTGGGCACAGGCGTCGGCACGCTCGATCTGACCGCAGTGCCCCTCGCCAAGGGCCGCACGGTCGACACGAGTGCCGACGTCGGCGTGGGCCGGCTGAAGGTGATCGTGCCGAAGGACGTGACCGTGAAGGTGACCATCGACGTGGGCGTGGGCGACATCCAGCTGCCGGGCGACAAGCAACAGGACGTGGACGTGGAACCGGGCCGACACCAGGAACTGACCCTCACACCGCCCTCGGGCACCAAGAGCACCGGCACACTCGACCTCGATCTCCGGGTCGGCGTCGGACAGGCGGAGGTGAGCCGTGCTACGTCATGAGGTCCAGCCCGGCCGACTGGTCGCCGGCGCCTTCCTGACCCTCGCGGGCATCATCTACGCCGGCGACGCGGGCGGCGCCTGGGAGACACCGTGGTTCGCGGTGATACCGCTCGTCATGGTCGGCCTCTGCCTGGCCGCCACGGTGAGCGGTCTGACCCGGGGCATACGCCGCCGCAGACGCCGGACCGGCGCACCACCCGGCCCGACCGAGGCCCAGCCGCAGGCACCGGGCCACAACCCCACGCAAGCTGGCTGAGGGTTAGCGAAATGCGGCCGGCTGAGCGTTAGCGAAATGCCCCCGTCCGCTGTCGTCGTCGCCCCCGTAGCGCGGCGTCCAGCGACAGCATGGGCGCGCCCGCGAGGACGAGGGGCAGCCAGGCCATCAGGTAGGCGAGGTCATTGCCGTAGTAGTACGGCTCGGTGGCCCAGCTCACGGTCAGCCACAGGCTGAGGGAGATGAGCGCGCCGCCCAGCGCGGCGATGCGGGTGAGCAGGCCGATCAGTGTCCCGATGCCGACGGCCAGCTCGCCGAAGGCGATGGCGTAGCCGAAGCCGACGGGGTTCTTCAGCGCCTGGTCGACCAGGGCCGGGATCGCCGACGAGTCACGCACCGTACGCATCAGATCGCCGACGGACCCGGAACCGGAGTCCTTCATGAAGGCGCTGTCGGTGAGTTTGTCCAGGCCGGCGTAGATGAAGGTGACGCCGAGGAAGACACGGAGCGGTAGCAGGGCGTAACGGGTGGCGGTGTCCCGCCAGTCGCGGCCACCGTCCAGATAGGGGGAGTGCGTGTCCGTACGAATGCCGTGAGTCATCGCTCGTAGCCGCCTCTCGCCCGCTGTGACGTGACCCCTCAAAAGACGATACGCACGAAGAGGCTGCCCCGCTCAACCTCGTCCAGGCCTGTTTTTCCGACTTGGTCCGGCTTCCGCGTCACTCCGTCACATCGATCGCGTACCGATTCGTCTCGACCCCCGCGGCCGTCACCACTTGTACGTCCAGCCGCCCGGGCTCCACATCCACCGGCACCGGCACGGTGAGCACCGCGTCCGTGGGGTTGCTGAACCCGCCGGTCACCGGCACCAGCGGCACATGCACATGGACCGCGCCGATCCGGACGACCATCCGCGCCAGCCGGTCCGCGCCCTGCGCTCCCGGCGGCACGAATCCGGCTCCCCGGATCTCGATGTCGTCGCCGGTGCGGATGGGTGCGTCCAGAGCACCGGCCTCCCGGGACCGCACGATCGACAGGATCACCGGCCGACCCCCTTCCGCGTACTTTCCGGCCACATACGTCGCCGCCGACACCAGCACCACCACCGCCAGCCCCCACGGCAGATCGGGCAGCTGATCCGGCCGTCGCGCCAGCCGCACCGCCGCGAACAGCAAGGCGACCCCGCTGATCACGACGTACTGAAGGTCGGCGAACGACCCCCGCCCCGAGTCGTCCGTCAGCAGATCGGCAGCCCGCGGCCGGTCCGCCCGTACCTTCTGCAGCCGCTGCCCCAGCACCCGCATCCCGACGACCCGCCGCACCAGCACCGCGATCCCGCAGACCACGGCGAGCACGGTCACGACCCCCGCGCCCCGGGCGAGTTCGAGTCCGGCGATCAGCGCGTCCCGCTCCCCGTGCCCGGAGGCCGCCGCGAGACGCCCGGCCAACACCAGCACGGCGTACGCCACGAACAGCACCCACGCCCCCGCCACCGCACGCGACGTGGAGAGCCGGTTGTCCTCACCGATGACCGGCGCGAGCGCACCGCCGCGCGCCCGGTGGAACCACGAGGCCGCCGTCAACGCACCGGCCACGACCAGCGCGGCGAGCAGCCCGGCGGTCCGCGCACTCGTCCAGCCCGCGCCGATCGCGGTGAGCGCCTGGGCGAGCAACAGCAGCAGGGCCAGCGCCCCCACCGCACAGGACGTACGCCACCACAGGCGGATGAGCCAGGCGTCGCCCTCGGCACGGCCGCGTTCGGCGACGAGTTCGGCGGACTGGGCCAACTCCTCGGACACCCACTGGCGGGAGGCCGAGGCGGAATGGGCCACGGCGGCGGGCAGCCCCTGCCCCGCCGCGAACTCGTCCCGCTTCAGCAGGAATTCGGCGACGGCCCGCCGATGCCCCGCACGGGCCCCGTGCGGACAGTCACCGCAGGTGCAGCCACCCCGGTGCCCACCCGCCGGCCCGCCCGAGTCAGCGCCCCCACCCTGTCTCGCCTCCTGCACCGCCACGCATCCTCCTCAGATCCGAAAGAGTCCATGAACCCGCGCACCCCACAACCGCACACGCATCCGGCGAACAAGGCCCCCGACCACGGCCCCCGGCCCATGACTCCCCCACGACGACAGCGAATTGTGCCCTACCTCACCCACCCCCCATCCGGCAGGTCAGGTCACCGCGGAAGAAAGGGAGCCTCGCCGTGTTGACCCTGCTGCGAGAATTTCCCTATGGCCGAGATCATCCAGCGCGACGGGACCTGGGCCTTCGACGGCAGCACGGTCAGGATCACGCCAGGCCTGCACCGCTCCGTGCCACTGTTCCGGCAGACGTACGGAGAGATCGCCGTGCCGCTGGAGGCCGTCTCCGGCATCGTCTTCGAGCCCGAACGCAAGCGCGGCCGGCTCCGGATGCGGCTGAGAGAAGGCGCCGACCCCCTCCTCCAGGCGACCGGCGGCCGGCTGCCCGACGCGGCCGACCCGTACCGGCTGGTCGTGGACATCGACCGCTCCGGAGTCGCCGAGTACGTGGCCGAGGAGATCCGCCGCGCGCTGCTCCTGGACCAGATCCCGAGCGAGCCGACCAAGACCTATCTGCTGCCGGGCCCGCCGGTCCCCGTCTCGGTCCGTTCCTCCGACGGCACGGTCTCCTTCGACGGTACGCAGGTGCGGATCGACTGGTCCGACACCTCCGACCGCGTCAAACGCGCGACGGGCCCACGGATCATCGGCATCGGCGACCTCGAACAGGTCGAGTGGCTGCCCAACTCCGGCTACGAGGACGGCTTCCTGCGCTTCGTGACCCGCGAGACGGTGTTCTCCAAACTGCCGCCGGAGAAGGACCCGTTCGCCCTCGACCTGTGGGGCAGCGCCCGCCGCGACCTGCTCACGGCCCTGGTCGCCACCGCGGTCACCGCGAGACTGCCGCACCCGTCGACCCGCACGGGAAGCGACTACGCGGACCGCCGCCAACTGACGGCCGCCGTACCGCCGCAGGCCGACCACCACGACGTACTCCTGCGACGGCTGCGGGAACTGGGCGAACTGCACCGCGACGGCGTCCTCACCGACGAGGAGTTCGCGATGACCAAGGCGGCGGTGCTACGAAGCTTTTGAGCCGCTGTCCCAACACGCCCCCACGCCCTACGACAACAAGTCCGGCTCACTGCGACTGACGTCCTGCCACAACGGCTGATAGTTGATCCACGCCACCAGATCCCCGCCCAGCTGCTCCCGCGTGGCCACCGCGGCTTTGTGGTCGATGAGGAACGGCCGCCCGGCCGCCTTCGCCGTCAGCTGCACCTTGCAGGACCGCTCCAGCGACAGGAACCACCAGGCCGCCGCGTCGACCGAGTCCCCCACCGTCAGCAGCCCGTGGTTGCGCAGGATCAGCGCCTTGCGCGAGGCGAGCGCGCCGGCGATGCGGCGGCCCTCCTCGGCGTCCACGGCGACCCCGGTGTAGGCGTCGTAGAGGGCGTGGTCCTCGTAGAAGGCGCAGCTCTCCTGGGTGATCGGGTCCAGCAGATCACCGAGGGCCGACAGCGCCCGCCCGTACACCGAATGGCAGTGGGCGACCGCCACGACGTCGGGCCGGGCCGCGTGCACCTGCGCGTGCACGGTGAACGCGGCCTGGTTGATGTGATAGCGGCCCTCGATCACCTGCCCGTCGGCGTTGACGAGCACCAGGTCGCTCACGGTGACGTGCTTGAACGGCATCCCGAACGGATTGACCCAGAAGCAGTTGCTGTACTCCGGGTCGCGCGCGGTGATGTGCCCCGAGACACCGTCCTCGAAGCCGAGCCGCCCGAAGATCCGCAGCGCGCCCGCGAGCCGCTCCTTGCGATGCCGGCGCTCGTCGTCGACCGACTCGTGCATCGGCGGCATGGCGAACTGCAGCCGGTCGGTGGGCAGCGGCGTGGGCGGCGTGGGCCCGTGCATAGGTTCCTCCTGCACTGGGTTCCTTTACGGGGCGGAAGTTACCGTCGGTCAGCGCAGGAGAACAGGGGTGATGTGTAAAGAAGCAGCGTGCAATCGAAATCGGACAGAAGGTGTCGGGTATCGGCGGCACACTCGCCGTATGACAAAGAACTGGGCGGCCTTCGTCACCGCGGAACCCGATCTCGCCAAACGCGTCGAGGAACGCTTCGGCGCCTTCACCCACCACATCCTCGCCACCCTCCGTAAGGACGGCTCCCCCCGCACCACCGGCCTGGAGGTCCGCTTCCTGAACGGCGAGCTCTGGCTCGGCATGATGCCGGACTCCCTCAAGGCCCTCGACCTGCGCCGCGACCCGCGTTTCGCGCTCCAGGCGAACCCCGGGGAAGGACAGTCCATGGGCGGCGGCGATGTGCGCATCAGCGGCCGGGCGATCGAGGTCACCGACCCGGAGACCAAGGCCGGATACGGCGAAGAGGTGGAACCGCCGGAGCCGTTCCACCTCTTCCGCACCGAGCTGACGGAGGTCGTACGGACCTACGTCGAGGACGACAAGTACCTGGTCGTCGAGGTCTGGAAGCCCGGCGAGCCGGTGCGCGTCATCAAACGCACCTGATCCCCTGAAAAACAGGGGCTCACTCCCACTCGATCGTCCCCGGCGGCTTGCTCGTCACATCGAGCACGACCCGGTTGACGTCCGCGACCTCGTTCGTGATCCGCGTCGAGATCTTCGCGAGGACGTCGTACGGCAGTCGCGACCAGTCGGCCGTCATCGCGTCCTCGCTGGAGACCGGGCGCAGGACGATCGGGTGGCCGTACGTCCGGCCGTCGCCCTGGACGCCGACGCTGCGGACGTCCGCGAGCAGGACGACCGGGCACTGCCAGATGTCACGGTCGAGGCCGGCCGCGGTCAGCTCCTCACGGGCGATGGCGTCGGCCTCGCGGAGCAGGTCGAGCCGCTCCTTCGTCACGTCGCCGACGATACGGATGCCCAGACCCGGACCGGGGAACGGCTGGCGCTGGACGATCTCGTCCGGCAGGCCCAGCTCCTGGCCGACCATCCGGACCTCGTCCTTGAACAGCTTGCGCAGCGGCTCGATCAGCTGGAACTCGAGGTCTTCCGGCAGCCCGCCCACGTTGTGGTGGGACTTGATGTTGGCGGTGCCGGTGCCACCACCGGACTCGACCACGTCCGGGTACAGGGTGCCCTGCACGAGGAACTCCACCGCCGGACCCTCGTCCGCGATGATCTCGGCCTGCGCCTGCTCGAAGACCCGGATGAACTCGCGGCCGATGATCTTCCGCTTCTCCTCGGGGTCGGAGACACCCTTCAAAGCGGACAGGAACCGCTCCTCCGCGTCCACGACCTTCAGCTGTACGCCGGTCGCGGCCACGAAGTCCTTCTCGACCTGCTCGGTCTCGCCCTTGCGCATCAGGCCGTGGTCGACGTACACGCAGGTCAGCTGGGAGCCGATGGCCTTCTGTACGAGGGCGGCGGCGACGGCGGAGTCCACGCCCCCGGAGAGCCCGCAGATGGCGCGCTTGTCGCCGACCTGCTCACGGATCGCGGCGACCTGCTCCTCGATCACGTTGCCGGTGGTCCAGCTCGGGGTCAGCCCGGCGCCCCGGTACAGGAAGTGCTCCAGCACCTGCTGGCCGTGCGTGGAGTGCATGACCTCCGGGTGGTACTGGACGCCGTACAGCTTCTTCTCGTCGTTCTCGAAGGCGGCGACCGGGACGACGTCCGTGGAGGCCGTCACGCTGAAGCCCTCGGGGGCGGCGGAGCAGGCGTCGCCGTGCGACATCCACACGGACTGCTCGGCGGGCGTGCCCTCGAAGAGGGTGGAGCCGGACTTGCTGACATGCAGGTCCGTACGGCCGTACTCGCGCGCCCCGGTGTTGTCGACCGTGCCGCCGAGCGACGTCGCCATCAGCTGGAAGCCGTAGCACATGCCGAAGACGGGGACGCCGGCCTCGAAGATCTCGCGGTCGAGGCGCGGGGCGCCCTCCGCGTACACCGACGAAGGGCCGCCGGACAGGATGATCGCCGCCGGGTTCTTGGCGAGCATCTCCGCCACCGGCATGGTGCTCGGCACGATCTCGCTGTAGACCCGGGCCTCGCGGACGCGACGGGCGATGAGCTGGGCATACTGCGCGCCGAAGTCGACGACCAGGACGGTGTCGGGGGCGGCGGCAGCAGGGGTCGCTGATGACACGGGTTGCCTTCCGGCGGCTTGACAAGGGCTGTGCCACCGATTCTAACGGGGTATACGTGCACCCCTCCCGTCTCAGGATGCGAACCGGATTGGCCGTCACCGACGGCCACGGCATACTGACCCCATGCTCACGCACACGACGACCTTCGTCTTTACCTATGGCACCCGGCCCGCCGGCTGCCATGGTCGTGCTGCTTGAGAGACTGACAAGCGACTCACCAGGCGCCCCGGGCCGACAAGGCCCGGGGCGCCTGACGTTTTCCGGGTCGTGTCGATCCGGGGCACCCTGCCCATCCCTATGGAGGAGCCCCGACATGACCGCCACCGCAGCGGAGAAGACCGGCGCGCACACCCGCGAGGCCGCCGAGACGATCACCGGCGCCCGTGAGCGCATCGACGCACTGGACGACCGGATCATCGGCCTGATCCAGGAACGGATGGCGGTCTCCGCCGTCGTCCAGGAGGCCCGGATCGCCTCCGGCGGCCGGCGCGTGAACCTCTCCCGCGAGATGGAGATCCTCGCCCACTACAGGGAGGCGCTGGGCAAGCCCGGCACCTCGCTGGCGATGACCCTGCTGGAGCTGTGCCGAGGCAAGATCTGAAACCGCGTTCCCGGCACAGACGTGCGCATTCCTCTCACCCGTACGGCGCGTGACCGGCGCGCAAAAGGGTTCGTTGGTCCCGATGTCCGTGCCAGCCAGGGGCGGGCCCGAAGAACCACGCGTGGCTCCACTGGAGCGATGAGGCGTACGGATCGTGCCGTGCGCCGTGGGACCTCGTTCCAGGCAGGTGACCGGACGGCAGGGGACAGCAGCCCGGTCGCCCAAGAGAACGGTCGGCTCCGGGGACGCCCGGGGCCGGCCGGCGGGAAACGTACAAGGATGGGTCAAAAGGTTGCGGAGGTCCCGCCCATCCAGCACGATGCCTAGCAAGCCCCAAGCCCTGCCGTAGACAACTGCATTCTTGTACTGGCTCACTGCCAAAGGTCGAGACCATCCGTGCGCCCCTTGCGCGCCGGGTCGTCGCCCGGGCACACCAGGCAAGCGGCGCAACCCCCCGGCGCCGCTCCCCAGGCACCGGCGCTGCCCTGACGTCGGTGCTGACCAAAGAAGGGCCCCGCGGCTCACGCCTGCGGGGCCCTTCTGCATGACCCGGACCGTGACCCAGGCCACATAAAAATTCTGTGAAGTGGAGGGCAACCTTTCACAGGGTTCGCGGATCAAACCAGGCGTACCAAGGGCCACACCCGCGTCGTACGTGTCGTACAGCGCGAGGCCCCGCTCAACGCGTGTTGCCACCCCACAGCGCACCTGGACTATTCGAGGTCTGCATGAAGCTTCGCCGTGCCATGGCGGTCGCGGCCGCGACGGCTGCGATATCGCCGTTCGCGCTGCTGTCCGCGCCCGCCGCGTTCGCGGAGGAGTCGGCTTCCCCGACTCCCACCGAGACCGTCACCGAGACGCCCTCCGGAACCCCGAGCGACACGGCCACGGCGACACCGAGCACCACCACGCTGCCGACGGGCACCACGTCGGCCGGCGCCGCCCCGACGAGCTCCGCGCCGACCGGGAGCGCCACGCCCTCCGCCACCGCGAGCGAGTCGGGCCCGGCCGAGCCCTCGGAGCCGGCCGAGCCGAGCGAGGAGCCGGACGTCCCGTTCTGCGAGGAACTCGACGAGGAGTTCTCCGACGCCAAGGTGTCCGCGGACATCAAGGGCCTGCCGGGCAAGATCGTCGCGGGTGACGGCTTCCACGGCTTCAAGCTGATCGTCACCAACGAGTCCGGCACGGACGTCGAGGACCTCGCCTTCTACGCCGAGGTCGAGAACTTCGAGCTCGACGAGTCGAAGTACCTGAGCCCCTACGTCGACCTGGAGTTCAAGAACCCCGAGTCCGGCTCCTGGGAGCGGATCGGGGACTCCGAGTGGGCCGGTGACTACTTCTTCGGCGTCGAGACGCTGAAGTCGAAGGCCAGCCAGACGGTGGATCTGCGCCTCAGTATCGACGCCAAGGCCCCCGCCGGTGACGCCTACTCCTTCGGCTCCGGTGCCTACCTCGACAACGTCGACGGCCAGGACTGCATCGCCGAGGGCTGGGCCGAGTACGACTTCGAGGTCCTGAAGGCCGGTTCCGACAACCCGGACCCGGGCACCGCCGCGCCGGGTGACAACGGCAGCAAGGGCTCGGGGAAGAAGCCGCAGGGCAGCCTCTCCGACCTGCCGACCGGCAACCTCGCCGACACCGGCGCAAGCTCCGCGCTGCCGGCCATCGGCCTGGTCAGCGGCGTCGCCATCGTCGCCGGTGCGGGCGCGGTCTTCGCGATGCGCCGACGGAAGGCAAGCGCGAACGCGTAACCGCGTAGCCGGAGCTTGCCGCAAGACAAAGAAGGACCTGCGCTCGGAGGGGGGTGCAGGTCCTTCTTGTTGGTACTGCTCACTTCTTCGGCGGCACCGCCGGTATCCCCAAGAACGGCAGCTTCAGCGCGCCGAACGCGTCCGCCGGGACCATCGGCGACTTGGGCTCGACCGGCTTCCGGCGCTCGTACGGCACGCCCTGCGCGGGACGCGGGTCGTCCTCGCCCTTGTTGGGCCAGTACGACATCGCCCGCTCGGCCTGGGCGGTGATGGTGAGGGACGGGTTCACGCCCAGGTTGGCGGAGACCGCGGCGCCGTCGACGACGGCGATGCCGGGGTGGCCGTAGAGGCGGTGGTACGGGTCGATCACGCCGGTCTCGGGTGAGTCGCCGATCGGGCAGCCGCCGAGGAAGTGGGCGGTCAGCGGGGTGCCCATCAGTTCGCCGACGTTGGAGCCGGCGAAGCCGTTGATCGACTCCGCGATCGCGGACGCCGCCTCCGAAGCCGCCTTGATCTGCTTGGGGTTGGGGGCGCCATGGCCCTGGCGGGCGGTCAGCAGGCCTTTGCCGACGCCGTCCGGTTTCAGGTACGTCGTCAGGGAGTTGTCCAGCGACTGCATCACCAGGCCGATGATGGTCCGCTCCGACCAGCGGCGGTTGGAGAGGGAGCGCAGGACGAGGAGCGGGTGCCGGGCGGAGTTCTTCAGCCAGGCCGCGACGCGGGACGCGCCGTCCACGTAAGGGACCTGGAGGATCGACAGGCCGCCCATCGAGTTGGAGCCCTTGCCGTAGCGGACCGGCTCGATGTGTGTGTTGGCGTCCGGGTGGATCGAGGACGTGATGGCGACCCCGCGGGTGAAGTCGGCCTTCCGCTCGCCGGTGACCTTGCGGTAGCGCCGGTTGTCGGTCTGCGCGCCGACCAGCGCCTCGGAGTTGGTGCGGGTCAGCTCGCCCAATCTGCCTGAGATGTACGGGAGTTGGCCGGTCGCCTTCATGCGGTGCAGCAGGGTCTGGGTGCCGTAGGTACCGGCGGCGAGGACGACCCGGCGGGCCTTGAAGGTGCGGCCCTCGCCCTTCTTCTTGTCGCCGGTCGGCAGCGTGGCCACCGCGTAGCCGCCCTGCGAGTCGTCCGTGACCGACACGACCGTCGTCATCGGGTGCACGACCGCGCCCGCCTTCTCGGCGAGGTAGAGGTAGTTCTCGTTGAGGGTGTTCTTGGCGCCGTGGCGGCAGCCCGTCATGCACTCCCCGCACTCGGTGCAGGCCGTGCGCACGGGGCCCGCGCCGCCGAAGTACGGGTCGCCGGTCTGCTCGCCCGGTGCGGCCTTGGTGGTCCCGTCGGCGTCCTTGCCGTCCCCGAAGAACACGCCGACCGGTGCGAGGTGGAAGGTGTCGCCGACGCCCATCCGCTCGGCGGCCGCCTTCAGATGTACGTCGGACGGGGTCATGGTCGGGTTGAGCCGTACGCCGAGCATGCGCTGGGCCTGGTCGTAGTACGGCCGCAACTCCTCCTGCCAGTCGGTGATGTCACGCCACTGGGGGTCCTCGAAGAACGGCTTCGGCGGTACGTAGAGGGTGTTGGCGTAGTTGAGCGAGCCGCCGCCGACGCCGGCGCCTGCCAGCACCATGACGTTGCCCAGGAGGTGGATGCGCTGGATGCCGAACATTCCGAGCCGCGGGGCCCAGAGGTAGTTCTTCAGGTCCCAGGAGTTCTTGGGGAGGGTTTCGCGGGTGAAGCGGCGGCCGGCTTCCAGGACGCCTACGGTGTAGCCCTTCTCGGTGAGGCGGAGGGCGGTTACTGAGCCGCCGAAGCCGGAGCCGACGACTATGACGTCGTAGTCGTAGGTGTCCTGGGGCACGGGGTCTCCTCGTTGAGTTTCACGTGCGGGCCGTCTGTGGTTTCTCGCGCAGTTCCCCGCGCCCCTATCGGGGCACTTTTACCTGAACCGGAATGCCTTCATCAGCCGGAGACTGCGGCTCATGAAATCGGCGTATTTCTCGTCGTCCATTCCCAGTGACGGGGCCATCGGCAGCAGTCGTTGCTGGGCCACCGTCTGGGCCTCCGTGTATTTGAGGATGCCCTCGGAGCCGTGGCGGCGGCCGAGGCCGGAGTCCTTCATGCCGCCCATGGGGGACTGGACGCTGCCGTAGGCGGGGGCGTAGCCCTCGTTGACGTTGACGGTGCCGGTGCGGAGGCGGGCGGCGACTGCGCGGCCGCGGGTGCCGTTCTTCGTCCAGACGGAGGAGTTCAGGCCGTACGGCGTGGAGTTGGCGAGCTCGACGGCCTCGTCCTCGGTCTTGAAGCGGTAGAGGGAGACGACCGGGCCGAAGGTCTCCTCCGTGCAGACCGACATGGGTTCCGTGACGCCGTCGAGGATGGTGGGCTCGTAGAAGTACGGGCCGATGTCGGGGCGGGCCACGCCGCCCGCGACGACCTTCGCGCCCTTCTCCACGGCCTCGTCGACGTGCCGCGTCACGGTCTCCAGCTGGCGTTCGCCGACCAGCGATCCCATGTCGGCGCCGTAGGCGAGGGACTTGCCGAGCCGCATCGCCTTGGTGCGGGTGGCGAACCGCTCCAGGAAGGCGTCGGCGATCGACTCATGGACGTACAACCGCTCGATGGAGATGCACAGTTGGCCGGCGGAGGAGAAGCAGGCGCGGACCGCGCCCGCCGCCGCTTTGTCGATGTCGGCGTCGTCGAGGACCAGCATGGCGTTCTTGCCGCCGAGTTCGAGGGAGACGCCGATCAGGCGGGCGGCGGCGCCCTGGGCTACCTCGCGGCCGGTGCGGGTGGAGCCGGTGAAGGAGACGTAGTCGGCGTGCTTGACGAGTTCCGGGCCGACGACGGGGCCCTCGCCGAGGACGACCTGGAAGACGTCGGCGGGCAGTCCGGCCTCGATCAGCAGGTCCCGGGCCCACAGCGCGGTCAGGCACGTCTCCGTGTCCGGCTTCATGACGACCGCGTTGCCCGCGACGAAGGCGGGGAGCGCGTCGCCGACGGAGAGTTCGAGGGGGTAGTTCCAGGGGGCGATCTGGCCCACGACACCGCGCGGGTGGCGCAGTTCGGTGACGCGGGTGAGCGTGGGCATGGCGCCGGCGTGCCGCTTGGGCCGGAGATACGCGGGGGCCCTACGGCCGTAGTGGCGGGCCGCGACGGCTACCGCCTGCACTTCCTCGTGGGCGTGCAGCCGCGCCTTGCCGGTCTCCAGCTGGATGAGGTCGAGGACCTCGGCCTGGCGGGCCAGCACCAGGTCGTGGAAGCGGAGCAGGACGGCGGCGCGCTGCCGCACCGGAACCTGCGCCCAGACGGACTGGGCCTTACGGGCCGCCTCGAAGGCCTGCTGTACGTCCTCCGGTGTGGACTCGGGCAGGTCGGCCAGCTTCTCGCCGGTGAACGGCGTGTGGTTGGCGGTCCGCCCGGATCCGGCCACGCCCTTGGTGAGCTGCGCGATCAGCTCGGGAGTGACCACGTCGGCGGCGGTACGGGCGCCCGCGGGGGCGGGGGCGAGCGGGTTGGTGCCGGTCTTTTCCGGGGCCTGCGAGTCCGTCATGAGCCGCAGGGTATGCCGCGGCGGTGGCTTTGTGTACCCGGCGGTAATAGGGATTCACCGAGTGCTCACACGGTGCCAGCGATCACTGGCAACAAACGTGCTGATCAGGGTCTTGAGCGGAGACGATCAGCGAGGGTTCAGTTCGTTCCGATCTCGAGACGGTCACGCGCGCCCTTGAACGCCGCCGTGCCCTTCTTCTCGTCCGCCGTCCCCTTGGGCATGTCCACACGCAGCTCGTACATCCGGCCGTCGTCGGTCAGGACCATCAGCTCCATGACCCGCGTGGGGTACTCCTTGAGGTCGTAGGTGGTGTCGGCGAGCACCGCCTCGTGGCCGTCGATGCTGGTGCGCGTGTACTGCGTCCGCGCGTCGCCGTTGTAGCTGTCCCAGGTGGCGTGCGCCTCCTCGGCCTGGCCCATCGGAGAGCGGGGCGCCTTGTCCCACTGGGTCAAACGGATCTGTACGGTCTCGCTGTCGTCCGCGTAGATCACGATCCGGGGCTGGCTGGCCGCGTTGCCCTGCCGGGCGTACTCGTCATAGCCGGCCGGGACGGAGAGGACGGCCTTCATGTCCTCCTCCTGGTGCGCGGTCCAGGGCGCTGACGTGGGGCTGCCCGATTCGACGCCGGGGGCGGAGGGCGTGCGCTCGCCCGCCGCTCCGCTGTCGGTGTCGGCGAGGGAGGTGCCGAGCCAGATGCCGCCGGCGAGGAGCGCGCCGAGCAGAGCGGCGGGGAGGGGGTGACGGAGGAGGGCGGGGCGGGGGGATTTGGGGGTGGAGACGGTGTCGGGGGTGTGGGTGGGGTCGGGGTTCGGGTTCTTCGCCTCGTCCGGAGCAGGCTTCGGCTTCTCCTGATCGGGCTCCGGTATGGCTTCGGCTTCCGCTTCGGCGCCCGTCGTGCCGTCCGCTGCTTCCGGCGCCGCGCCTGCCAGCAGTATCGTCCCGACGTCGTCGGAGAACTCCCTCAGCTGGGAGGCATCCTGGGCCTCTGCCACGGGTGCCCCGGTCGGACCGGCCGTCGGCCAGCGTCCGGCCGCCGCCTCCAGGATCTTGCCGACCTCCTCCGGGTCCGGCCGCTGCTCGGGCTCCTTGACCAGCAGTCGCACGATGAGCGACCCGAGCGGTCCGGCCTGCTTGGGCTCGGGCGGATCCGCGGAGAGGATCGCGGCGAGGGTGGACTCCAGCGTCGTACGACGGAAGGGGGACCATCCTTCTACGGCGCCGTAGAGCAGGACGCCCAGGGACCACAGGTCGGAGGGGGGACCGGCGCCGCGGCCGGACATGCGCTCGGGGGCGATGAATTCGAGGGAGCCGACGAACTCGCCGCTGAGGGTGAGGGATTCCTCGCCCTGGACATGGGCGATGCCGAAGTCGGTGAGGACGACGCGGCCGTGCGGGCCGAGCAGGACGTTGGCCGGCTTGACGTCGCGGTGGACGATCCCGACGGCGTGCGCGGCGCGCAGTGCGCCGAGGACGGCGAGGCCGACCCGGGCGGACTCGGCGGGTTCCAGCGGTCCGCGTTGCAGCACCTCGTGCAGGGACTCCCCGCGGATCAACTCCATGACGATCCAGGGGAGTCCGTCGTCCACGACGACGTCATGGATGGAGACGGCCGAGGGATGATCGACGCGGGCGGCGGCTCGGGCCTCGCGATAGAGCCGGTTGGCGGCGCGCTGGTGACCTGCGTCCTCCGGGTCGCCCGGCAACCGCGGCTGTTTGACGGCGACTTCGCGGTCCACGAGTTCGTCGTGCGCCCGCCAGACGGTGCCCATCCCGCCGGAGCCGATGCGCTCGACCAGCCGGTAGCGCCCACCGACCAGCCGGCCCTTGGGGCCTGCCCCGCCCCCGTCGTTGCTCATGCCCCATGACTACCGTGCGGGAAGGCTCTTTGTCGACGCGATGCCTTGCGATCAGGCCGCCCATCGGGAAGGCGGGCTGAAGCTCACAACTTGTCGATGTCCAGGTTGGCGATCGTCGTCCGCGCCACGTCACGTCCCCGCTCGGTGAAGTCGCCCCTGCCCGGATAGCTGATCGTCACTTTGTACATGTCGCCGGCCGAAGTCTTGTAGTAGAAGAGCTTCAGCTCACGGGGGCGCGGGTTCTGGGTGTCGGTCGTGGTGTACGTGACGGTGTTCTCGGCCGACTGCTTGCCCTGGTACGTGGTCCCCTTCGGGCTGGTCCGAGCGTCTTCCGGCATGGAGAGGTCGTAGCTGCCCTGGTCCTTGAACACCTCGTTGTCGGCGTACATTTCGGCCGCGGCGGAGTTCTTGATCTCGTTCGAGGTGTCCTCGGACTTCCTGTCCAGGTTCACGCCGATCCAGATGCTGCCGCTCCAGTCGGTGTAGGTGACCCAGTTCTTGTCGTTGTCGTCGGCGTCCGGCTTGCCGACCTGGTAGGTCGCCGGCACCTGGAGTGTCACCCCCAGCTTCGGGTGCGCCCGCTCTTTCCAGCCGTCCGGCAGGGACCCCGCGAACGGGTCGGCGATCACCAGATACGCCGCCACCGCACCCGCGACGACCGCCGCACCGATCCCGAGCAACGCCTTGCGCCCCAGCCGGACGCCTCCCGTGCCGTCCCCTCCCATGCCGTCCCCGGCAATCCGCACGACCTGCGTCGGCGCGGGCGCCGGCGGATGCGCGGCCGACTCCAGCAGGGCGCGCACCTGGCCTGCGTTCGGGCGGCGGGCCGGGTCCTTCTGGAGCAGGCCGTTGATGGTGTCGGCGAGCGGGCCGGAGGCCGACGCGGGCGGTGCGGGCGTGGCGTTGAGGACGGACTGGAGGGTGGCCGGGGTGTTGCTGCGGCGGAACGGCGAGACGCCCTCCGTGGCCGCGTAGAGGACCACACCCAGGGACCACAAGTCACTTGCCGGGCCGGGGCGTTGGCCCAGCACCCGCTCCGGCGCGATGAACTCCGGCGAGCCGACGAAGCCGCCGGTGTCGGTGAGGTTCGTCTCGCCCTCGATCTGCGCGATGCCGAAGTCGGTGAGGACGACGCGGTCGTGCCGGCCGAGCAGGACGTTGTCCGGCTTGACGTCCCGGTGCAGGATGCCCGCCGCGTGCGCGGCCTCCAGCGCACCCAGCACCTCGAGGCCGATTCTCGCCGCTTCCCGGACCCCGAGCGTGCCCTCCTGCAACGCGTCGCCCAGCGAACGGCCCTGCACCAGCTCCATGACGATCCACGGCCGGCCGTCCACGACCGCGACGTCATGCACGTTCACGACCGCCGGATGGTCCAGCCGGGCCGCGGCACGCGCCTCGCGACGCATCCGCTCGAAGGCGTTGGCACGTTCGCGGTCGGGAAGATGATCCGGTACGCGGGGCTCCTTGACGGCGACCTCACGGTCCACCGTCTCGTCCTTGGCCCGCCACACCGTGCCCATCCCGCCGTGGCCGAGCTTGGCCATCAGCCGGTAACGGCCCGCGATCAGGCGCCCGGCGCCCGGGTCCTGCGCGGGCGCGGGCTGCGCGGGCGCGACCTGTACGGGCGCCGCATACGGGTTGTTGGGGTGCGGCACCGCCGCGGGCGGGTTCGGCGGTTGCAGATCGAAACTCGTCGGCTCGTCGGACCCGTAAGGAGCTCCCCCGTTGCTGCTCATGGGTTTATCCATATCGCGGCAACCGCTCCCGGTTCCACAGGGAACGCATTCCGGTCACAGAGCCGTGACTCAGCTCGCTCCTTATCCACCGTTTACGTCGATATCTCCCGTTCACGCCCGCATGAACGTGTCGAGCGCTACGTCGAAATACGCGCGCCCCAGCCGCACCTCCCCCACCGGCGCCGACACCTGAACCTCGTACAACCGGCCGTCCTCCTGCCACCACAGCTCGTACGTGCTCTTCGCCAGACCTCCCGCATTCCAGGTGAACTCCCGGCGGGCGGCGGGGTGTCCGTGGTGTGTGGTGGCGATGACCCGGCCGTCGCGGTACCCCGCGTGGGTGTCCGGTCCCTTCGCGTGCGCTCGCCGCATGGCGTCCAGGGGGCCGCCGGGCTCGGGTTCGCTGATCCGGACACTCAGGCGGAAGGTTTCTCCACTCGACACGTACAGTCCTTGAGCGCGGCGCGTGAACCCCGCCGGCACGGCCAGCGAGAACCCCGCCGGCTCCTCGACGACCCGGTAGCCGGCGGGTGCGGACACGTCCGGACGAGGCGTACCGCCCTCACCGTTCATCAGCAGCGCCGCCGCCGACGCCCCCGCCCCGGCCGTCGCGGCGACCAGCAGCGCGCCCACCAGCACGCGCCGGCGCCGGTACGCCACCGCCTGCGGCGGCAGTCGCCCCATGTCGAGAAAGTCCCGCAGCATCCGCTCGGCCCGCTCCGCGTCCAGCCGCTGATCCGGATCGCGCTCCAGCAGCCCTCGTACGACGGGCAGGAGCGGCTCGGCCTCGACGGGCGGACGTATGTCGTCGGCGATCACCGCGTGCACGATGCCGCCCAACGAGTCGCGCCGGAACGGCGATTCACCGCTCAGGCTCGCGCAGAGCAGCGCGCCCAGCGACCACAGGTCGGACTCGGGGCCGGTGCGGGCGCCGGTCATGCGCTCGGGCGCGGTGTACTCGGGCGAGCCGACGAAGGTGCCGCTCTCGGTGAGCGTGGGGGCGCCCGTCAGCCGGGCGATACCGAAGTCGGTGAGGACGACACGGCCGGTGGCGGGCTCCAGCAGGACGTTCGCGGGCTTGAGGTCGCGGTGCAGGACACCGGCCGCGTGCGCGGTGCGCAGGGCGCTGAGCAGGGCGATACCGATCCGGGCGGCCTCGGGGGCGTCGAGCGGGCCGTCCCTGGAGATGCGCTCGGCGAGGGAGCAGCCGTCGATCAACTCCATGACGATGAACGGGCGTTCGTCGTGCTCGACCACATCGTGGACGACGATGATGTGCGGGTGACTGAGCTGGGCGACCGCGCGGGCCTCGCGCAGAGTGCGGTCGCGCTGCTGCCGGACCTCGTCGGCGGAGAGGGTCTCGTCGAGGAGCAGTTCCTTCACCGCCACCTGCCGGCGCAGGAGCCGGTCGGTGGCCCGCCACACGACCCCCATGCCGCCACGGCCCAGCCGCGCATCGAGCCGGTAACGACCCGCGATCAGACGGGGGTTGCCCCATCGGCCGTCCCCCTGCTCCCTCTGGGTCCCCATGCGCCCCATCATGCCGCACCGGATGGGTCCCCTCCGGAGCGCCGATCGGCCAAGTCACGGGGCGGTGGCCGAAAGTTCAGGGGGTGCTGGTGGGCTCCCGCCAGCTCTGCAGAATCCGCTTGAACTGCTTGTTGGCCGTCGCCCAGTCCTTTGCCGGCGACGACATGTAGATCACGTACTCGGTGCCGTCCCGGGCGATGTACATCTCTTCGACGGCACGGCGCGGGCCGGCGACGTACGGCGGATCCTTCTTCAGCGCGGTCCAGGTGTACTCCCACAGCGAACCCTTGTGATCGCGGTAGGTGTTCTCCTCCATGGTCACGCGGTTGTAGTCGACCAACCCGTTGAGCTTGAGCTGTTCTTCCAGGTCAAGCTGATGCTGGTACGGGTCGGCGAAGTCCGGTGAGGTGTCGATGGCGATGCGCACGAAGTGCTTGCCGCCGTCGGGCGTGTAGTCGATCTGCGTGAGGTCGCCCTCGTCGCTGTAGGGCTTCCGCTCCCAGCCCTTGGGGAGGGAGAGACCGAAGCCCAGCGGGTCGTTCACGGTCACCCAACCGTCGGACACGGAGCCTTTCGTGGGGCCTGCCGACGTGCCGTCCGTCTGCCGCCCCTCGTCCCACTTCTGGTACGCCACGGCGCCACCGCCACCGACCAGCGCGGCGAGTACGACGACCAGGGCGAGCGTGCGCAGACGGCGGCGCTTCGGGCGGGCCGAGGCCACCGGCCCGATGCCGGTCGGTGGGGCGAACGTCGTCGGCCCGGTGACGGGACGATACGGCGCCCCGTTGTCCGGACTCTGCGGCACATGTACGGCGCCGGTCTCATGGTGCGCGACCCCATATTGCGTCGGCACATACACCTGCGCCCCGCTGGGCCGACGCCCCTCCGCCGCCTCCGCGAGCATCAGCTCGGCGGCCTCCGCGTCGGGTCGTACGGCCGGATCCTTGTGCAGCAGGGCGGTGATGACGTCGCCGAGCGGGCCGGCGTGCTGCGGCAGCGCGGGCTCCTCCTCGACGACCGCCTGCATGGTGCTCAGCGGCGAGGTGCGGCGGAACGGCGACCTGCCCTCCACCGCCGTGTACAGCGTGGCGCCCAGCGCCCATAGATCGGAGGACGGCCCGGGATCATGGCCGCGGATGCGCTCGGGGGCGAGGTAGTCGACCGAGCCGACGACCTCTCCGGTGCGGGTGATCGTGTTGTCGCCCTCGATCTGCGCGATGCCGAAGTCGGTGAGGAGCACGCGCCCGTCCTGCGAGAGGAGAACGTTGCCAGGCTTCACATCGCGGTGCAGGACACCGGCGGAGTGCGCGGCACGCAGCGCGCGCAGCACCCACAGTCCGATGCGGGCGGTCTCCTCCGGCGCGACCCGGCCCTGCTCCTTCACCGCGTCGGCGAGCGAGTGGCCCTCGATCAGCTCCATCACGATCCACGGCCGGCCGTCGTGCTCCAGCACGTCGTGCACGGTGACGACGGCGGAGTGGTTGATCCGCGCGGCCGCGCGCGCCTCCGCCCGGGTACGGGCGAGGAGTCTTTCCTGGTCCGCCTCGGAGACATAGAGCGCGGCGGTCAGTTCCTTGATCGCCACCGCTCGGTGCAGCACCTCGTCATGGGCGCGCCACACACGGCCCATGCCGCCGCTGCCGATCGAGTCGGCAAGCCGGTAGCGGCCCGCGAGGAGCAGGCCCTGCATCTGATTCACGTTGCCCCGCAATGGTCTTGACAGGGTCAGACTAAGGACCGGCCCGCCCGCAGGGAACCGCGGGGGTGGCACGGAGACAGTCCTGTGACGGTTGTCGCTTCGGCGGCCGACAGGCAACCAAACACCGCAAGCGCTGTCAGCGTCAGCCCGTGAACCGATACGTCGCCGCCGCCTGCTCGTACAGCCGCGTCACTTCGTCCCGCTCGGCTTCCGGTCCGCGCAGCTGCAGCACGTGATAGCGCCCGTCGATCAGGATCGCGAGGTTGCGCACGAACAGCTCTCGGTCGTCGGCGTCGGTCCAGGTGAACTGCCCCTCGGCCATGGTCCGCCCGCCCACCTGAATCGTCTTCAGGCCGGTGGAGGTGGCCCAGCTGGAGTCGCGGTACGGCTGCAACTCGGGCTCCTTCTCCCGCTGATACGCCATCGGATCGGTGCCGTACTCGTCCGCGGTGTCCCGTCCCGGTACGACGATGAGGTCGAAGTTGCCGTTCGAGTAGACGACCTGCCCGCGCCCGTTCTTCGCGGTCCGGTCCCAGCCGTTGGCGACGGCGACGGCGAAACCCTCCTGGTCCGTGCGCAACGCGAAGCCGTCGGGGAGGTCGGGGGCGGTGGTCTGCGTCTCGTCGGAACCGGACGACGCCGAGGGGCTCTCCGCGCCCGGCGAGGTCTGGTCGGGCCGCGGCTCACTGCTCGCCTCGGGCGACTGTGCGGGTTCCTGGCTCACTTCACCGGCGGCCCCGGTGCGGTCGGTGTCGTCGGTGCCGGTGCTGTCGGACTTGGGCATGAACAGCATCGCGTACGCGATCGCCGCGGCCATCGCCAGCAACACCAGCAGCAGCAACGTACGGCCGAGACTCCGCGGCGAACGACCCTGCTTCCGCGCCCGCTTGTGCCGCCCGTGTGTCGCGGGCAGCCCGGCCCGCCGCCTGCGCACCAGCTCGCCCTTGCGCCGTACGATCGGCAGCCGGCTCGCGTCGACGGGCGGCGCGGCGACGACATGCGCCCCGGCTTCCGGCTCGGGCGCCGACCGCACCAGCGAACGCAGCCAGCCCCGCAGCTCCTCGAACTCGAGCCGCTCGGTGGGGTCCTGACGCAGCAGCGACTCGACGACCGGCCGCAGCGGACCGCACTCCTCCGCGAAGGCGGGCGGCTCCGCGCACACCAACTGCACCAGCTCGGCCGTCGACTCCTCCGGATACGGCGCATGCCCCTGCACGGCCCGGAACAGCAACGATCCCAGCGCCCACAGATCGGTGGCCGGCCCGATCGGCGCCGCCAACTGCCAGTTCTCGTGCACCGGCCCCGCCTGCTCCGGCGCCCAGCGCTCCGTCACCGGCCCCACCACAGCCATCCGCGCCTGCCGCGCCCGCTCGGCGGCCAACGCGGTCGTCGGCCCCCGCCGCACCGGCGCCCCGGCGACGAGGTCGTCCCAGCGGCTGGGGGGCGGGGTCTGGGAGGCGTCGGGAAGAGGGGCGGGGGCGTTCGCTCCGGGAGGGAGTGCCGTACGGCCTCCCTGCTCGCCGCCGACTTGCCCATTGGCCCCCGTCTGCATACCGCGAGGCGCAGCCCCGTGCCAGGAGGCTCCGCCTACTCCGTACGGGTCGGCGATCTGTCCCGGGCCCAGGGAATTCGGCGGCATGTCGAGGCCGTGCTCGGAGGGGTACGACGACGGGTCGATGCCGGTTTCGGACGCGGGCCGGAGGTGGTTCGCGTCGGTTCCGGGGGCGTACGGCGGCTGCGCCGAGCCGTCGGCCGGTGCGTGCTGTGCGTGCGAGGTGCCCTCGGGGGAGGGGCGGGCCCCGGGGAGGGCGGCCCGGCTGCTCTGTTCTGCCTCCTGGACGCGGGCCGCGGCCCGGGCGCCCGCTCGATACGCGGCGATGGCCCCGGCGCGCGCGGCCCGGATGTCACCGCCGCTGTCGGGAGCCCTGCGGGCGATCGCGCTCGACGCGCCCGCCACATTCGCCGCTTCCGCCCCGACGGCCGGCAATCCCCCGGCCGCCCGAGCCTCGATCGCGGCCCTCCGCGCAGCCTCGGGATCGACGTCCGAGGGCCCGGAACCGCCACCGCCAGGTCCTCCGATGCCGGCCGGACTCACCGGAGCACCAGCACCGCCGAACCCGGCGGACGGACCATGGCCATCCGCACCGCCGAAGCCCACGGACCCGTCGGAGCCGGAGCCGCCGCCCCCGCGCCCGTCACCGAACCCCGGAACACCACCCTCCCCCGCACCCGCGCCCCCGCCCGCCTCGCCGTCCTCGGCCGGTACCGGGTCATAGCCGCACAGCGCCTCCTCCGCCGCCCCGACCGCGAGGCCGGTCAGCATGACGCGGCCGTCGTCGCAGACGAGGACCGTGCGGGCGGTGATGTTGCGGTGGACCCAGCCGTGGGCGTGCAGGACGCGCAGGGCCATCAGGACGTCGGAGGCGACCTCGGCCGCCCGGTACGGAGTCAGCGGCTTCTCGGCGAGGAGGGCCGCCAGCGGCCGTGCGGCCACCAGTTCACTGACGATCCACAGCGAACCGCCCTCGGCGAACACGTCGAAGACCTGGTCGAGCCGGGGGTGGTCGGGAATTCGGGCCGCGGCCTGCGCGGCCTCCACGGCACGCCGCACGGCCGGATCGCTGGGCCGCCGCGTGGCCTTCCGCACCGGGGGACGCCGCGCACCAGGCTCCCGCACCCCACGCTCCCGGGCCGCGAAACCGTCCGGCAACCGTGCAGTGAACCCGTCCGGCAGCCCCTCCGCGTCGAGCACCTCGGCCTCGACGATCTCCGGCAACGGCACCTGCCTGACCAGGACTTCCTGCCCGCTGTAGGTGTCGAAGGCGCGGGACTCGGTGAGTTCGTACTCGTCGGACGGCGGCAGCGGCAGGCGGTAGCGGTCGGCGAGTACCCGACCCGCATAGTCGTCCACGTTGCCTCCCCCGGCCGCCCGGCTGGTCAAATCCGTTCGCCTTGCGGCCCGTTATGGATGCGTACGGTCCGCAACCACTCACGATACGTGCCGGAGGCAACCCGCAATGAGGTGATGCCCAGATCTCATGCCCCGTTACTCCGGGCCCGTCACGTCACGACTTGGGTTCGAAACTCTTCGCCAGCGTCTGCCAGGTGTCCTTGCGCAGCTCGCTGCCCCAGTTCGCGGCTTTCGCGGTGTACATCAGCGCATAGCCCTGGTCGTCGTCGACGACGAACCCTCGGTCGATGGTCCGGTACTTCGTCCCGCTCTCCACATAGGTGAACTCCCAGTCGGCCGCGTTCCAGCCGCGGTAGTCCACCGCCTCTATCCGGATCTTCTTGTACTGGGAGCGCGTCATGTACCGCTCCTGGCTCTTCCAGTCCGCCACCGGGTCGCCCTTGGGCGTGGACGTCCAGGCGACCAGCAGCTTCTGCCCGTCGGGCCCGGTGAACCGGTCGCCCGAAGCCCCCGCGGTCTGGAACTTCCATGCCTTGGGCAGCCCGATCGCATAGGTGCCGCCCTGGTGCGTCTTCGCCACCCCGGCTGCCCCGCCGACCTCGGCACCACTGCCACCGGACGCACTGGCACTCGCACTCGGCGTCGTTCCGGATCCCGAACCTGCCGTCGACCCCGCCCCCGCGGACTCCGTCGCCTTACCGTCCGTACTCGTGCCCCCGCCCACGTCCTCCTTGGTCGAGGCGCTCGCACTCGCCGAGGCCGAGGCCTTGCCGCCGCCGCTCGCCGAGTCCTTCGAACCGTCGTCGTCCCCACCGAACATGAACGCCAGCACCGTGCCGAGCGCCGCGAGCACCACGACCACCGCGATGATCACCAGCGTCCGCTTCGGCACCACATCGGTGAGCGGTGCCCGGGGCACGGGCCGCGGCGGCAGGTCCGGCGGCGGCACCACGGGCCAGCCCGAACTCCGCCCGCCCGAGCCCGCGTTCGCCCCCAGCGAGCCACGGTCCCCGGACGACGCCCCGGACGCTCCGGATGATCCGGATGATCCGGATGATCCGGACGCCCCACCCGAGGCCGACGCCGGCGCCGAAGCCGTACTCGAATCCCCGGAGGCCGTCTCAGACTTACCCTCGGATTCTGAAACCGTCGTCTCGCTCCCGGACTTGGGGCGAGTGGTGGCCGCGGCCGACGCCGTGGCCGCCCCGGCCGACGCGGCGGCCTTCCGCATGGAACGCAGCGCACCGCGCAGCCGCTCACCCGCCTCCGCGCCCGCGGAACCCGCCTTGCCCGCCTTGTCCTTCGGCTCGTCCGGCTGTGCGGGCAGCGGCACGACCTTCGTCGCGTCCGCCGGCGGCTCCGGCTCGGCCTCCTTCGGCTCGGGCGCGTGGATCACCGCATTGAGCATGGCGCGCGCACCGGCGTCGTCCAGCCGCTTGGCCGGGTCCTTGGTGAGCAGGCCGTAGATGACGTCCTTGAGCGGTCCCGCGTTCTTCGGCTCCTCCAGCGGCTCGGTCATCACCGCGGTGAGGGTCGCGATCGCGGACCCCTTGTCGTACGGCGGGGCACCCTCGACCGACGCGTACAGCAGCCCGCCGAGCGACCACAGGTCGGCCGCCGGTCCCGGCTTGTGCCCGCGGGCCCGCTCCGGGGAGATGTAGGAGGGGGCGCCGACGAGCATGCCGGTCGATGTGATGGACGGGTCGCCCTCGACCTGCGCGATACCGAAGTCGGTGAGCACGACCCGGTCGGAGCCGGACTCCAGCAGTACGTTCGACGGCTTCACATCGCGGTGCAGGATGCCCTCGCGGTGAGCCGAACGCAGCACATCGAGGACCGCGAGGCCCACTTCGGCCGCGCGCCGGGGCTCCAGCAGGCCGTCCTCCCGGATGACCTCGGCGAGCGACTTGCCCTCGACGAGTTCCATCACGATCCACGGCCGGTCGTCCTCGTCGACCACGTCGAAGACGGTCACCGCGCTGTTGTTACGGATCCGCGCGATCGCCTTGGCCTCACGCAACGTACGCGTGATCAGTCGTCGTTTCTCGTCCTCGTCGATGCTGGACGGAAACCTGAGCTCCTTGACGGCGACCGTCCGGCCCAGGGTTTCGTCCTCGGCACGCCAGACCGTGCCCATGCCGCCGCGGCCGAGCACATCTCCCAGCCGGTACCGCCCGGCGAGGAGACGTGCGCTCTTGTCCTGACGGGATGTCCCCGCCCGCTCCGCCTCCGACATGCGTCCCCTCATGCAACCCGCCCTGACAGAGCCTCCATTGTCTCTTACTCGGCAAGTGCCCGACGCCCAGGGTGCCCCAGGCGCCGAGCAGAGGGGACCGCGGGAGCTGAAGGCTCTACAACGGCACGATGTCCGGCGCCCCCAGCCTCGCCGCATCCGCCGTCAGGTCGTCCGGCTGGCGCTGCGACTCCCGCTCCGCCTGCACCCGCTTCTCGTAGTGCTCGATCTCGCGCTCGATGTGGTCCTTGTCCCAGCCGAGGACGGGCGCCATCAGCTCGGCGGCCTCGCGGGCACTGCGCGTCCCGCGGTCGAAGGTCTCGATGGAGATACGGGTCCGCCGGGTCAGTACGTCGTCCAGGTGCCGCGCGCCCTCGTGCGAGGCGGCGTACACGACCTCGGCGCGCAGATAGTCGTCGGCGGCCTGCAGGGGCTCACCCAGCGACGCATCGGCGCCGATGAGATCGAGGACTTCCTCCGCCATCGCCCCGTACCGGTTCAACAGGTGCTCCACGCGCACCACATGGAGCCCCGAGCGGGCGGCGATCCGTGCGCGCGCGTTCCACAGCGCCCGGTAGCCCTCGGCGCCGATCAGCGGGACGTCCTCGGTGACGCACTCGGCGACCCGCATGTCGAGGCCGTGCACCGCCTCGTCCACCGCGTCCTTGGCCATCACGCGGTACGTCGTGTACTTGCCGCCCGCGACGACCACCAGCCCCGGCACCGGGTGCGCGACGGTGTGCTCGCGGGACAGCTTGCTGGTGGCGTCGGACTCGCCGGCCAGCAGCGGGCGCAGCCCCGCGTACACGCCCTCGACGTCGTCGCGCGTGAGCGGCACCGCGAGCACGGAGTTCACATGCTCCAGCAGATAGTCGATGTCGGCGCTGGAGGCGGCCGGGTGGGCCTTGTCGAGGTCCCAGTCGGTGTCGGTGGTGCCGATGATCCAGTGGCGGCCCCACGGGATGACGAACAGCACGGACTTCTCGGTGCGCAGGATCAGACCGGTCGAGGAGTGGATGCGGTCCTTGGGCACGACCAGGTGGATGCCCTTGGACGCGCGGACGTGGAACTGCCCCCGCTCCCCCACCAGCGCCTGCGTGTCGTCGGTCCACACGCCCGTGGCGTTGACGATCTGCTTGGCGCGGATCTCGTACTCCCCGCCCGCCTCCACGTCCTGCACCCGGGCCCCGACGACGCGTTCGCCCTCGCGCAGGAAGCCGGTCACGCGCGCGCGGTTGGCGGTCTTCGCCCCGTACGCCGCGGCGGTGCGCACCAGGGTCGCCACGAAGCGGGCGTCGTCCATCTGCGCGTCGTAGTACTGCAACGCGCCGACCAGCGCCTCCCGCTTCAGGGCGGGCGCGACACGCAGGGCGTGACGGCGGCTCAGATGGCGGTGCGTGGCCAGCCCTCGGCCGTGGCGGGCCATCGACATGGCGTCGTACAGCGCGACTCCCAAGCCGGCGTACAGGCGCTCCCAGCCCTGGTACTGCAGCGGATACAGGAACGGCACCGGCTTCACCAGATGCGGGGCCAGCCGCCCCAGCAGCAGCCCGCGCTCCTTCAGCGCCTCCCGGACGAGCGCGAAGTCGAGCATCTCCAGATAGCGCAGGCCGCCGTGGATCAGCTTGCTGGACCTGCTCGATGTGCCCGATGCCCAGTCACGTGCCTCGACCAGTCCCGTGGACAGGCCGCGTGTCACCGCGTCCAGGGCCGTGCCGGCGCCGACGACGCCGCCGCCCACCACCAGCAGGTCCAGCTCGTGCTCGGCCATTGCTGCCAGGGACTCGGCACGCTGCGCCGGCCCCAGTGTCGCTGTCCTCACCACTGCCTCCCGCTGTCGGTCGCCGGTCCCACCCGTCGGGTGAACCCCGTCCGTCTCCCCCATGCCCAAATTCTGACCGCCTTGCCCGACTTCAGCCACCGCCCGCCCGTCGACCTGTGGACAACTTTCACCGACCGGCCAGAAGACACAAAAAGACACAGGAAAATCAATGCCGTATATCGGTCATATTTACTCCTAGTCTCACATTGCGCTCGCTCACTCTGTCCACACGACTTGCGCACCTGTCCCGCTTCGGCTATTGGGAAGGACGGCCCACGCCATGCCCGCAGATCTCGCCGTCATCGGTCTCGGCCCGTACGGCCTGCCCCTGGCCCAGGCCGCCGTCGCCGCCGGCGTCGCCACGATCGGGTACAAGACGGGGCCCGAGCCCGGCTCCCTCAGCCCCGCCGAACTGCGCCGGATGCTCTCGGGGGGCTTCCGGCCGACCACCAACCCGGCAGAGCTGGGCCGGGTGCGCACCGCCGTCATCTGCGCCCCCACCCCCCGGGGCGCGGACGGCGGCCTCGACCTCGGCCAGGTGGAGGCCGCCGCGCGCACCCTGGCCGAGCGGCTGCGCCCGCACACCACGGTGATCCTCGAATCCCCCGTGCACCCGGGCACCACCGAGGAGTTCCTCCGCCCGCTCCTCGAAGAGGGCTCAGGACTGCGCGCGGGCCGCGACTTCCACCTCGCCTACTCCCCCAGCCGCGTCGACCCCGGCAACCGCGACTTCACCCCGGCCAACACCCCCAAGGTGATCGGCGGCCTCACCCCCGCCTGCACCGAGTCGGCCGCCGCCTTCTACGGCCGTCTCACCGACAAGGTGGTACGCGCGCGTGGCCCCCGCGAAGCCGAAACCGTGCAGCTCCTGGAGACCAACTTCCGGCACGTCAACATCGCCCTCGTCAACGAAATGGCCGTCCTCTGCCACGACTTGGGCGTCGACCTCTGGGACGTCATCCGCTGCGCGGAGACCAAGCCCTTCGGCTTCCAGACCTTCCGCCCCGGCCCCGGCGTCGGCGGCCACTCCGTCCCCCAGGACCTCACCGGCCGCGCCGGCCGCACCCTCCGCATGGTCGAACTCGCCCAGCAGGTCAACAACCAGATGCCCCGCTACGTCATCCAGCGCGCCGCCAAACTCCTCAACGAGCACGGCATGTCCGCCCGCGGCGCCCGCGTCCTCCTCCTCGGCGTCACCTACAAACCCGACCTCGCCGACCAACAGTCCACCCCCGCCCAGGAGATCGCCATCCGCCTCATGGAACTCGGCGCCTCCATCAGCTACCACGACCCGTACATCCCGTCCTGGAACATCCTCGACCGCCCGGTCCCCCGCGTGGACTCCCTGTACGAGGCCGCCGCGGAGGCCGACCTGACGATCCTGCTCCAGCAGCATCGGACGTACGACTTGCAGGGGCTGTCGGTGAAGGCTCAGCTGCTGCTGGATACGCGGGGGGCTACGCCTACGGGGGCGGCGCATCGGTTGTGAAGGGGGCGCGTGGGGTGCGTGAGCCGCCGGGGTTGGTGGCGTGGGGCAATCTGCGCCGGTACCGTATGGAGAGGTGGAGCCCAATGCAGCGGGTAATGCAGTACTGCGGAGGCTCCTGGATGGTGATCGGGTGTCCGCCCCTAGTTCTCATGGGGGCGGCCGCTTATCCTCCGCCCATATAAAGGTGGGAGCCCACCGCAGCAGGCACTGCGGCAGGCTCCCGGGCGACTCACAGGGTGTCCACCCCTAGTTGCTATAGGGGTGGCCGCTCATCGCCCATAGATCCACAAGATGCACCTCCTCCGGAACTTCACCAGCCGAAGCCAAGTGCGATCCCAGCGGGTGGGCTTGCGGTGACGGCCCATGGGTGCGCCCCCTTCCATGACGCCGCCCAGAGGCCCGGTAAGCGGCACTTTGGAGACCGGGCCGGACCCCGGCCCTCAAGACCCGGATCGTTCTCCTTGGAAGGAGGCGCCCCAGACAACTGGGTCGCCGATCACCGACATTACCGACTTCCCTCCCCCGCTCAGCCTAAATTCGCCCCAAACGCAACCACGCGCCCCCTCCCCCACAACGCGCCCCCACCCAGCCCCACTTGGGCACGCAAAAGGGCCGGTCACCCCACCCGGGGTGACCGGCCCTTCCCTTACGTAACGGCGTAACGGCGTAACGGCGTAACGGCTACCGCTTGTGCTGCGAGTCGGCGACCGTGACCTCAACCCGCTGGAACTCCTTCAGCTCGCTGTACCCGGTCGTGGCCATCGCCCGCCGCAGTGCTCCGAAGAAGTTCATGGAGCCGTCGGGCGTGTGGGAGGGCCCCGTCAGGACCTCCTCCAGCGTGCCGACCGTCCCCAGGTCGACCTTCTTGCCGCGCGGCAGTTCCTCGTTGACCGCCTCCATGCCCCAGTGGTGCCCCTGGCCCGGCGCATCCGTGGCACGCGCGAGCGGGGAGCCCATCATCACCGCGTCCGCACCGCAGGCGACCGCCTTGGGGAGGTCGCCGGACCAGCCGACGCCGCCGTCCGCGATCACGTGGACGTACCGCCCACCCGACTCGTCCATGTAGTCGCGACGGGCCGCCGCCACATCCGCGACAGCCGTCGCCATGGGCACCTGGATGCCCAGCACATTGCGCGTGGTGTGCGCCGCGCCGCCGCCGAAGCCGACAAGGACGCCCGCCGCGCCCGTGCGCATCAGGTGCAGGGCCGCAGTGTAGGTGGCACAGCCGCCGACGATCACCGGGACGTCGAGTTCGTAGATGAACTGCTTCAGGTTCAGCGGCTCGTGCGAACCGGAGACGTGCTCCGCCGAGACGGTCGTGCCGCGGATGACGAAGATGTCCACGCCCGCGTCCACGACGGCCTTGGAGAACTGGGCCGTGCGCTGCGGGGAGAGGGCGGCCGCGGTGACCACGCCCGAGTCGCGCACCTCCTTGATGCGCCGGCCGATCAGCTCCTCCTTGATCGGAGCGGCGTAGATCTCCTGGAGGCGGCGGGTGGCCGCCTCGACGGGGAGGCCGACGATCTCGTCGAGCAGCGGCTGCGGGTCCTCGTACCGCGTCCACAGGCCTTCGAGGTTCAGCACGCCGAGGCCGCCGAGCTCGCCGATGCGGATCGCGCTGGCCGGGGAGACGACCGAGTCCATGGGGGCGGCCAGGAAGGGCAGCTCGAAACGGTAGGCGTCGATCTGCCAGGTGATCGAGACCTCCTTCGGGTCGCGCGTACGACGGCTGGGGACGACGGCGATGTCGTCGAAGGCGTACGCCCTGCGGCCGCGCTTGCCGCGCCCGATCTCGATCTCAGTCACGTGTGTGGCCTTTCCCTGATGCTTTCAGCGTCTTCCAGTATCGCCGACGGCTACGACAAGGGCGGCCCCGGATGCTCCGGGACCGCCCTTGGACACGCTTCACGCGCGCGTGCGCGTCACTTGCTGCGGCTGTAGTTCGGCGCCTCGACCGTCATCTGGATGTCGTGCGGGTGGCTCTCCTTGAGGCCCGCGGAGGTGATCCGTACGAAGCGGCCCTTGGCCTCCATCTCCTCGATGGTGGCGGCGCCCACATAACCCATGGTCTGGCGCAGACCGCCGACGAGCTGGTGCAGGACGCTGGACAGCGGGCCGCGGAACGGCACCTGGCCCTCGATGCCCTCGGGCACCAGCTTGTCGTCGGCCGAGACCTCGGCCTGGAAGTAGCGGTCCTTCGAGTACGACTTGCCCTGGCCCCGGGACTGCATGGCACCGAGCGAGCCCATACCGCGGTACGACTTGAACTGCTTGCCGTTGATGAACTGCAGCTCACCGGGCGACTCCTCGCACCCCGCGAGCAGGCTGCCCAGCATCACGGTGTCGGCACCGGCGGCGAGCGCCTTGCCGATGTCGCCGGAGTACTGCAGGCCGCCGTCGCCGATCAGCGGGATACCCGCCGGGCGGGCGGCGAGGGAGGCCTCGTAGATGGCGGTGACCTGCGGGACGCCGATGCCGGCGACCACGCGGGTCGTGCAGATCGAACCGGGGCCCACGCCCACCTTGATGCCATCGACACCGGCGTCGATCAGCGCCTGGGCGCCGTCACGGGTGGCGACGTTGCCGCCGATCACGTCGACGGACACGTTCGACTTGATCTTCGACATCCAGCTGAGGGCGTTGCTGTTGTGCCCGTGCGAGGTGTCGACGACCAGGAAGTCCACCCCGGCCGCGGCGAGCGCCTGGGCGCGCTCCAGGGCCTCGGGGCTGGCACCCACGGCGGCACCGACGAGCAGCCGGCCCTCGCCGTCCTTGGCGGCGTTCGGGTACTTCTCGGCCTTGACGAAGTCCTTGACCGTGATGAGGCCCTTGAGCACACCCGCGTCGTCGACCAGCGGAAGCTTCTCGATCTTGTGGCGGCGCAGCAGCTCCATGGCGTCCACGCCGGAGATGCCGACCTTGCCGGTGACCAGCGGCATCGGCGTCATGACCTCGCGCACCTGACGGCTGCGGTCGGACTCGAAGGCCATGTCGCGGTTGGTCACGATGCCGAGCAGTTTGCCGGCCGGGTCGGTGACGGGGACACCGCTGATGCGGAACTTGGCGCACAGGGCGTCGGCCTCGGCGAGCGTCGCCTCCGGGTGCACCGTGATGGGGTCGGTGACCATGCCGGACTCGGACCGCTTGACCAGGTCGACCTGGTTGACCTGGTCCTCGACGGAGAGGTTGCGGTGCAGCACACCGACGCCGCCCAGCCGGGCCATCGCGATCGCCATGCGGGACTCGGTCACCTTGTCCATCGCCGCCGAGAGCAGCGGGATGTTGACCCGGACGTTGCGGGAGATGCGGGACGAGGTGTCGACCGCGCCCGGCAGCACCTCGGATGCGCCCGGCAGCAGCAGCACGTCGTCGTAGGTCAGCCCGAGTGTCGCGAATTTACCGGGCACTCCGTCGACGTTCGCAGTCATGACACCTTCCCCAAATGGCCTTGATCGGTGCGGATGTCCATGCTAACGGGAAGCATGGGTCTCAAATTCCACGGTTCTGGGTGACCACCGGCTTCGTATGTTCGTACGGACGTCGCGAGCGGCCTGTTCAAGGAAGGCGCTTACGGCAAAGGGGTTACTGCTCTGCCAGTGCCCTGAGTCGGCTCAGCGCCCGGTGCTGCGCCACTCGGACCGCACCGGGTGACATTCCCAACATCTGACCCGTCTCCTCCGCCGTCAAGCCTACGGCGATGCGCAGCAGCAGCAGCTCGCGCTGGTTCTCCGGGAGGTTGGCCAGCAGTTTCTTGGCCCATTCGGCGTCGCTGCTCAGCAGCGCGCGCTCTTCGGGGCCCAGGGAGTCGTCGGGCCGCTCCGGCATCTCGTTCGACGGGACCGCCGTCGATCCCGGGTGCCGCATCGCCGCCCGCTGCAGGTCCGCGACCTTGTGCGCGGCGATGGCGAAGACGAAGGCCTCGAAGGGGCGGCCGGTGTCCTTGTAGCGCGGGAGGGCGAGGAGGACGGCGACGCAGACCTCCTGGGCCAGGTCCTCCACGAAGTGCCGCGCGTCGCCCGGAAGCCGGGACAGACGGGTGCGGCAGTAGCGCAGTGCCAGGGGGTGAACATGGGCGAGCAGGTCATGCGTCGCCTGCTCGTCCCCGTCGACGGCACGATGAACGAGCGCTCCGATCGCCCCTTGGGCACGGGATGCCTCGTCATCGCGCATCGGTCCATGGTGCCTTGCGGCCGTCGGGTCCGTGGCACCGCGTCCGTTGTTGTGCACCGAAGCGTTATGAGCAGGTGCGCCGGAACTCATCCCCTGCGCCCTCCCCTTCCGCTCGACCGACTCGTCCCCGAGAGACTCCACACCTCAAGGATGCGGCATCCGCGCCGAAACGAGCAGCGGGCACCGACCCGCGCCCCGTCAGGGGCGCGGGGAACTGCGCGACCAGCCACGAAATACCCGCTGCCGCCGGACAACACAACGCGGCACCCCAGTAGCGCCTAGCGCACCAGGCCCCACCGGAAGCCAAGCGCCACCGCATGCGCCCGGTCCGAAGCCCCGAGCTTCTTGAACAACCGCCGAGCATGCGTCTTGACCGTGTCCTCGGAGAGAAAGAGCTCGCGGCCGATCTCCGCGTTGGAACGACCATGGCTCATACCCTCGAGCACCTGGATCTCACGCGCCGTGAGCGTCGGCGCCGCCCCCATCTCGGCGGACCGCAGCCGCCGCGGAGCGAGCCGCCACGTCGGGTCGGCGAGCGCCTGCGTCACCGTCGCCCGCAGCTCCGCACGCGAAGCGTCCTTGTGCAGATACCCCCGCGCCCCCGCGGCCACCGCGAGAGCGACCCCGTCCAGGTCCTCGGCGACGGTGAGCATGATGATGCGCGCACCGGGGTCGGCGGACAGCAGCCGCCGGACGGTCTCGACGCCGCCCAGACCGGGCATGCGTACGTCCATCAGAATCAGGTCCGAGCGATCGGCGCCCCAGCGGCGGAGGACTTCCTCGCCGTTGGCCGCGGTCGTCACGCGCTCGACGCCGGGCACGGTCGCGACCGCGCGGCGGAGCGCCTCTCGGGCAAGCGGGGAGTCGTCGCAGACGAGGACGGATGTCATGGCCGTCCTCCGCAGCTGATGCACGTCACCTTGAGCCTCCAGGCTGGTACGAAATCGTCACCTGTGCGGTCGACCGCGTCGGACGCCTGCCCGAGCGCTTGTTGGTTCAACCGCCTCCGCACTCTCAACGACGGTCACTCGAAAGAGTTACGGGGCCGTGCGCCGTCTTCGGCACTCTACGTGAGGGGGCGGACACGGTGCAGACAGGCGCAGTAGACCCTCAACGTTTCATCACAACCATGCCCCATTTAGCCCCATTTCTTCCCATCAAGCGGATTCTGAGGCTAGATTCGCAATGAGTCATATTTTCATCTCCTTAGATCGTAGATGTACGGTCGTGGACACCGTATCCGCCCAGAACGGCTACAAGGGGTCACGTAATGGCAGATTTCTCCCGCCTTCCCGGACCGAACGCGGACCTGTGGGACTGGCAGTTGCTCGCTGCCTGTCGCGGGGTGGACAGCTCGCTCTTCTTTCATCCGGAGGGTGAGCGCGGTGCGGCGCGGAGTGCTCGTGAGAACTCGGCCAAGGAGGTCTGCATGAGGTGCCCGGTCCGCGCGCAGTGCGCGGCGCACGCGCTGGCGGTGCGCGAGCCGTACGGCGTCTGGGGCGGCCTGACCGAGGACGAGCGCGAAGAGCTCATGGGGCGGGCGCGCAATCGGCTGGTGTCGGCATCACCGGCCGGCGAACATGCCTCGTCGAGTTGACCGATCACATTCGAAGGAACGTTTCTGCACAATTTCTGCACAGACACAGACCACACCAGGGGCACGCGCTCGCGTGCCCCTACCTTGTGGCCGCCCGCGCCAGTTGCTCCAGCGTCGCCGCCACGGCGGGCACCTGCGCCAGGTCGGGCAGCGTGAGCGCGACGATCTCCCGCCGTACCGCCGGTTCCAGCGTCACCGTGCGCGCGCCCCGTGGCCGTACGGACTCGATGGCCAGCTGGGGCAGGACGGCGACGCCCAGGCCCGCGGCCACCAGGCCGACGACCGCGGGGTAGTCGTCGGTCGCGAAGTCGATGCGGGGAGTGAAGCCCGCGCCCTCGCAGACCTCGACCAACTGGCCGCGGCAGCGCGGGCAGCCCGCGATCCAGGGCTCGGCGGCGAGTTCGCCGATGGCGACGGAGTCCGCGCGCCCGAGCCGGTGGCGTTCCGGCACCAGCGCGACGAGACGATCGCGCAGCAGCGGTCGTACGACCAGGTCGTCCCACTCCTCGGCGCCCGCCGCTCCCTCGTAGCGGAAGGCGAGGGCGAGGTCGCAGTCGCCCTCGCGCAGCATCTCGACGGAGCGCGGCGGTTCGGCCTCCTCCAGGGAGACGCGGGTGCCGGGGTGGGCGGCGCGCAGGGCGGCGAGGGCGGTGGGGACGAGGGTGGAGCTGCCGCTGGGGAAGGAGACCAGGCGGACGCGTCCCGCGCGCAGGCCCGCGATCGCGGCGACCTCCTCCTCGGCGGCGGTGAGCCCGGCGAGGATGCCGGAGGCGTGCCGGACGAGGGCCTCGCCGGCCTGGGTGAGCCGCATCTCGCGGCCGGTGCGGATCAGCAGAGGGGTGCCGACCGATGCCTCCAGGGCCTTCATCTGCTGGCTGACGGCGGGCTGGGTGCAGCCCAGTTCACGGCCTGCCGCCGAGAAAGAGCCGGTGGTGGCCACGGCGCGCAGGACACGGAGATGACGGGCCTCGATCACGCCTTGAGCATAAGCGCTCCTTGGGTACGACGCCGAATATTCCGTCGACACTTTGGGTGCCGGTCGCCTAGCGTGCCCTCCATGAAGCTTCTGTCTGTCAATCTGGGCCGCCCGAAGTCCGTGCCGTACACGGACCAGCCGGACGGTGTGACCGGCATCGACAAGCGGCCGGTGGACGGGCCGGTGCGGGTGGCGGCGCCCGGGCCCAAGGGTGTCGGGGCGAGCGGGGTGGCCGGGGACGCGGTGTGCCACACGCGGCATCACGGCGGTGACGACCAGGCCGTGTACGCGGTCGCGCGCGAGGATCTCGACGACTGGGAACGGGAGTTGGGGCGGCCGCTGGCCAACGGCGTGTTCGGCGAGAACCTCACGACGACCGGTCTGGATGTCTCCGGGGCCCGGATCGGCGAGCGCTGGCGCATCGGGTCCGTGGTGCTGGAGGTCACCAGCGGCCGGATTCCGTGCAACGTCTTCCAGGCCCATGTGGGTGAACAGCGGTGGGTGAAGCGCTTCACGGCGAAGGGGGCGCCCGGCGCGTATCTGCGGGTCATCGAGCCCGGCGAGATCCGCGCGGGCGATCCGGTCGAGATCGTGCACCGCCCCGATCACGAGGTGACCGTCGCGCTGCAGTTCCGCGCGATGACCACCGAGCGGGCGCTGCTCCCCCGGCTGCTCCCGGCCGGCGAGGCACTGCACCCGGAGGCGCTGGCGGCGGCCCGGAAGTACGTGGAGAAGCAGGGGGCCTGACGCGCGACGGCGTCCCGCCGGTTGGTGCGGGGACCGGCGCACCGGAATCCGCGGGCCGGGGACGGCGCCTGCGCCGGACCGCTCGGCGCCTGATCCCCTCTCGCACCGCGTCGCGCCCATCGGCCTGACGCGCTCTCACCACCTCGTCCTTCGCCTGGGCTTCATCCAGGAGGAGGGCCTGTGCAGGGAGCGGACGGGCGGGCTCCGGGTGTTTAACCTTGCGCCATGACAACGGCTCTCATCACCGGATCCACCGCGGGCATCGGCGCCGCGTTCGCGCGGCGGCTGGCGGCCGACGGGCACAACCTCGTCCTGGTCGCGCGGGACGCCAAGCGGCTCGCGGAGCAGGCGACCGAACTGCACGACCGGCACGGCATCGAGGCCGAGGTGCTGTCGGCCGACCTCGCCGAGGACACCGGCATCGACGCGGTGGCCGCGCGCCTCGCCGACCGCAAGAACCCCGTCGACCTGCTGATCAACAACGCGGGCTTCGGCAACAAGGGCCGCTATCTCGACGTATCCATGGCCGACGAGCTGAAGATGCTCAAGGTGCACTGCGAGGCCGTGCTGCGGCTGACGTCCGCCGCGGCGGAGGCGATGCGGGAGCGCGGGCGGGGCGGGGTCATCAATGTCGCCTCGGTCGCCGCCTTCGTGCCGCGCGGCACGTACGGGGCGTCCAAGGCGTGGGTCGTGCAGTTCACGCAGGGCGCGGCGCGTGATCTGACCGGCAGCGGCGTACGGCTGATGGCGCTGGCCCCCGGTTTCGTCCGTACGGAGTTCCACGAGCGGGCCGGGATGGGCACGGACAACATCCCCGGCTGGATGTGGCTGGACGCCGACAAGCTGGTCGCGGCGGCCCTCGCCGACCTGGCGCGCGGCAAGACGCTGTCGATTCCCGACCCCCGGTACAAGGTGCTGATGGGCATGGCGAAGGTGGTGCCGCGCGGGATGCTCGGCGGGATCTCCTCGAAGACGGGGCGCAAGTACGGGCCGCAGTAGGCCGACAGAAGAAGCGCTCAGGAGGAGAATGGAGCTGTTCGACCGGACCCTCGGGGGACGGAGGCGACGCCATGACGTTCGTACAGCTCATCGACTGCAAGACGAGCCGGTTCGACGAGATGAACCGGCTGATGGACACCTGGGTCGAGGAGACCAAGGGGAAGCGGACCGCGACGCACAGTGTGATCGGCAAGGACCGGTCCGACGCGTCGCACTTCATCGAGATCGTGGAGTTTCCGTCGTACGAGGAGGCGATGCGGAACTCGAACCTCCCGGAGACCGACAAGATCTTCCGGGAGATGGTCGCCCTCTGCGACGAGATGCCGACGTTCACGGATCTGGACGTGGTGCGCGACGAGCAGTTGTACGCGGCCACCGCGCGGCGGTTCTTCGACACCCTGCCGGGGCAGGGCGATGCGCCCACGTTCAACGATGTGCTCATCGAGGACTATCACGACCACGATCCCAGCAACCCGCAGGACGTCATCGGGCTCGACGCCTTCCGGCGCGAGGTCGAGGTGTGGCGGGGCGGCTTCGACTTCTCGTTCACGATCGAGGACCAGCTGGCCCAGGGTGACCGGGTGTGCACCCGCTGGACCTGGAACGGCCTGCACAAGGGCGAGTTCCTCGGGATCGCGTCCACCGGGAAGCGGGTCACCATGACCGGGACGACCATCCACCGGTGCACTGCGGACGGCAAGATCGCCGAGGGCTGGTGGCAGTACGACCGGCTCGGGCTGATGGAGCAGTTGGGCGCGCTGGACGCGCTGGAGAAGTAGGGCAACGCGAAGGCCCGGCACCCCAGGGGTGCCGGGCCTCGGTGCTGACGTGTGTCAGTGGGAGTGGCCGTGGCCGCCCGCGGCGGCCGGCTCTTCCTCTTCCTTCTTCTCGACGACCAGGGTCTCGGTCGTGAGGAGCAGGGAGGCGATGGAGGCGGCGTTCTCCAGGGCGGAGCGGGTGACCTTCACCGGGTCGATGACGCCGGCCTTGACCAGGTCGCCGTACTCGCCGGTGGCGGCGTTGAAGCCCTGGCCCTTGTCGAGCTCGGCGACCTTGGAGGTGATGACGTAGCCCTCCAGGCCTGCGTTCTCGGCGATCCAGCGCAGCGGCTCGACGACCGCGCGGCGGACGACGGCGACACCGGTGGCCTCGTCGCCGGTCTTGTCGAGGTTGCCCTCGAGGACCTTGGCGGCGTGGACGAGCGCGGAGCCACCACCGGAGACGATGCCCTCCTCGACCGCGGCGCGGGTCGCGGAGATGGCGTCCTCCAGACGGTGCTTCTTCTCCTTCAGCTCCACCTCGGTGGCGGCGCCGACCTTGATCACGCACACGCCGCCGGCCAGCTTCGCGAGGCGCTCCTGGAGCTTCTCGCGGTCCCAGTCGGAGTCCGTGGTCTCGATCTCGGCCTTGATCTGCGCGATGCGGCCCTCGACGCCGCCCTTCTCACCGGCACCGTCGACGATCGTGGTGTCGTCCTTGGTGACGGTGACGCGGCGGGCGGAGCCGAGGACGTCCAGACCGGCCTGGTCGAGCTTGAGGCCGACCTCCTCGGAGATGACGGTGGCGCCGGTGAGGACGGCCATGTCCTCCAGCATCGCCTTGCGGCGGTCACCGAAGCCGGGGGCCTTGACGGCCACCGCGTTGAAGGTGCCGCGGATCTTGTTCACGACGAGGGTGGAGAGGGCCTCGCCCTCCACGTCCTCGGCGATGATCAGCAGCGGCTTGGAGGAGTTGGACTGGATGACCTTCTCCAGCAGGGGCAGCAGGTCCTGGATGGACGAGATCTTGCCCTGGTTGATCAGGATGTACGGGTCGTCGAGGACGGCCTCCATACGCTCCTGGTCGGAGACCATGTACGGCGACAGGTAGCCCTTGTCGAAGGCCATGCCCTCGGTGAAGTCCAGCTCCAGACCGAAGGTGTTGGACTCCTCGACGGTGATGACACCGTCCTTGCCGACCTTGTCCATCGCCTCGGCGATCAGCTCGCCGACCTGCTGGTCCTGGGCGGACAGCGCGGCGACGGCGGCGATGTCGGACTTCTCGTCGATCGGGCGCGCGGTCGCGAGGAGCTCCGCGGAGACCGCGGCGACGGCGGCGTCGATGCCCTTCTTCAGGGCGGCCGGGGAGGCGCCGGCGGCGACGTTCTTCAGGCCCTCGCGGACCAGCGCCTGGGCCAGCACGGTGGCGGTGGTGGTGCCGTCACCAGCGATGTCGTTGGTCTTGGTGGCCACCTCCTTCACCAGCTGCGCGCCGAGGTTCTCGTACGGGTCCTCGATCTCTACCTCGCGGGCGATCGTGACACCGTCGTTGGTGATGGTGGGTGCGCCGAACTTCTTGTCGATGACGACGTTGCGGCCCTTGGGGCCGATCGTCACCTTGACCGTGTCGGCAAGCTTGTTGACGCCGCGCTCGAGGGCGCGACGGGCGTCCTCGTCGAACTTCAGGATCTTCGCCATGGGAGCGGTTCAGCCCTCTCGGAAAACGTGGGTGAAACGAACTGCGCCCCTGACGCCCGGCTTCATAAGGTCGCGGGGGCCCGGGGCGCAGCTCAAAAGCAAGTGTGCTTCGTTGATCTACTTCTCGATGATCGCGAGCACGTCGCGAGCGGAGAGCACCAGGTACTCCTCGCCGTTGTACTTCACTTCGGTGCCGCCGTACTTGCTGTACAGCACGATGTCGCCGGTCTTGACGTCGAGCGGCAGGCGCTCGCCGTTCTCGAAGCGGCCCGGGCCCACGGCCAGGACGACGCCCTCCTGGGGCTTCTCCTTGGCGGTGTCCGGGATGACCAGGCCAGAGGCGGTGGTCTGCTCCGCGTCGAGCGGCTGGACCACGATGCGGTCCTCAAGCGGCTTGATGGCAACCTTGGAGCTGGTGGTCGTCACGATCCGACCTCCCCCTTCGGAGATCTCACGGGGTTAACTGTCTGAGGTGGCGACCAGGTCGATCCGTCGTCGCGGGTGCCGGACCTGCCCGTCGCTATTGGCACTCTCCAGGGGGGAGTGCCAGAGCCGAGACTATGACCGCAGTTAGCACTCGGTCAAGCGGAGTGCCAACGACGTGCGGCGCGCGCCGCGTTTCTCAGCCGATCCACAGGTGTTTCTCCAGCTCGGGAGCTACAGGTAATCCTCCAGCCGCCCCACCCTCAGCCCCGCCGCCTCCACCCGCCGCAGCAGCCGTTCCGTCCGCTGCCACAGGGGTGGGCCGGTCGGGTCGTCCGGGCCGATGAGGATGATGTCGCCGGGGTGGAGGGGGGCGTCGTCGGTGTCGGCGGAGGTCCACAGGACGATCGCCGAGAGGCCGCAGTCGGCGGTGGCGTGCAGGGTCGTCATGTCGTAGCGGCCGTGGGGTGGGCGGAAGAGGCGGGGGCGGATGCCGAAGCGGGACTTGAGCTTGTCCTGCTGGCCGCAGATCTCGGCGCGCTGGCCGGCGTAGGGCAGGCCGGGCAGGGCGGTGTGGTCGAGGGTGTGGTTCTGGATGCTCGCGCCGACCGACTGCAGGCGCGCGAAGTGGCCGTAGCCCGGCCCCACGACACTGTCCGTGAGGAACATGCTGACCGGGAGCCGCCGTTCGCGGACCATGTCGACGAAGCGGGGGTCCTTCTCGGCGCCGTCGTCGTAGGTCAGGAAGACGACCCTGTCTTTGGTGCGGACCCGGTCCACCACGGACGGCAGACCCCGGTCCGCCTCCGGGCCGTGCGGGCTCACCCGTCCGGCGGCTTTCTCGCCGAGGCGTTCGGTGGGGTCGACGGACTGGGCGCAGCCGGTGAGCAGCGTGGCGGTCAGCGCCAGCGCCCCGGCCGCGCGCAGCCTCACAGGTAGTCCTCCAGCCGTGCCACGGCGTACCCCTTCGCCGTGACCTTCTCCAGGAACCGTCGGACCATGTCCGGCATCGTGCCCTTCCAGTCGTCCTTACCGCGGAAGTGGCTGAGAACGATGTCGCCGGGATGAAGGTCACGGTCCCACTCGCGGTACTCCCAGTGGTCGGCGAAGACCTCCTCGTTCCACAGGGGCGCGTACTTGATGCCGCAGGCCTTCGCGGCGTACAGGGTGTCCGCGTTGTAGTTGCCGAAGGGCGGGCGGAAGAGGGTCGGGCGGGTGCCGTAGCGCTTCTCGATGACGTTCTGCATGCCGCAGATCTCGCGCTTCTGGCGGGAGTACGACAGGCCCGGCAGGTAGGGGTGGTGGAGGGTGTGGTTGTGCAGGCTCACGCCCGCCCGCTGCATGCGCTTGAAGTAGCCGTAGTCCTCCTTCACCAGGTAGTCGCTGAGGAACGCGGTGTACGGGACCCGCAGTTCGCGCATCATGCGCAGGAACGCCGGGTCCTTCTCGGCGCCGTCGTCGATCGTGAGGAAGACGATCTTCTGCCGGGTGGGGATCGTGGTGAAGACCGGCGGAAGGTCGTCCTCCTCATGGCCGTCCACCTCGAAGCCCGCGCGGGTCTTGATCTCCGGTTTCACGGCCGGGGGCGGCGGGGCCGCCAGGGGGACCCTCGACAGGCCCCAGCGCTTCGCCAGCGCGACCCGGGCCCGCTGGGCGGCCTGCTTGTCCGGGGCCTTGGCGCCGGGCGCTTCACGCGGCTGCTGGCCTGCTGCGGGCCGTGCCGTGGAGGCGCCGTCCGCGCAGCCCGAGGCGATGGCCGCGGCGGCGAGGACGGCGATTCCGGCATGGATCCGCCGCTTCCGATACGCACCGTATTTATCATTTTGTACGACTGCTCGCATGGGGCCGGATCCTCGCAGGCACCCGCCCCCAACCCCGGCCGACACCGCCGCCGCGCGTGCACCATCCACCGACTGGCCGACAATGAACCGGTGAACGACCTCGCCCCCCTCCTCACCCCCGAAGGCCGCGCCCTCCTCGACGAGGTCCGCGGCACCGACCCCGCGCAAGAGCTCGCCGTCGCCACCCGGCTGCGCCGCGAGCACCCCGCCGAGCTGGTGTCGGCGGCGCTCGGGCAGGCACGGCTGCGGCAGCGGGCGGTGGCGAAGTTCGGGGCCGAGGACGCGGAGCGGATGTTCTTCACGCCGAACGGGGTGGAGCAGTCGACGCGGGCGAGCGTGGCGACGTATCGGGCCGAGCGTTTCAGGGCGCTGGGGATCAGGTCCGTCGCGGACCTGTGCTGCGGTATCGGCGGCGACGCGATCGCGTTCGCCCGCGCCGGGATCCGGGTGCTGGCCGTCGACCGGGATCCGCTGACGGCGGCGGTGGCGCGCGAGAACGCCGACGCTCTGGGGCTGGCCGGGCTGATCGAGGTGCGGGAAGCGGATGTGACGGAGGTGGATACGGCTCCGTACGACGCCGTGTTCGTCGACCCCGCCCGGCGCGGCGGCCGCGGCCGGATCTTCGACCCCGAGGCCTACTCGCCGCCCCTGTCCTGGGCGGTGCAGACGGCGCTCAAAGCTCCCCGCGCCGCTCTGAAGATCGCGCCCGGAATCCCCCATGAAGCCGTCCCCGCCGAGGCTGAGGCCGAGTGGATCTCCGACGGCGGGGATGTGAAGGAGGCGGTGCTGTGGTTCGGCACCGAGCCGGGTGCCGTACGCGCGACCCTGCTGCCGGGGCCGCGGACCCTGCTCGGACGCGGGCTGCCGGATCCCCAAGTCCGGCCCGTCGGGCGGTACTTGTACGAGCCCGACGGCGCCGTCATCCGCGCCCATCTGGTCGCCGAGGTCGCCGAGTCGCTCAACGGCGGGCTGATCGACCCCACCATCGCCTACATCACCGCCGACGAGCAACACGCGACCCCGTACGCCACCGCGTACGAGATCACCGATCAACTCCCCTTCAACCTGAAGAAGTTGAAGGCACTGCTCCGGGAGCGGCAGGTCGGGACGCTGACCGTGAAGAAGCGGGGGTCGGCGGTGGAGCCGGAGGAGTTGCGCAGGAAGGTCAAGCCGCAGGGGCCGGGCGCGGCGACGGTGTTCCTCACGCGGGTCGCGGGGGGGCCGACCCTTGTGGTGGGGGGCCCCGCGCGGGCCGCGGGGATGGGCGGGGGGGCGGGGTGGGGGGGGTCGGGTGGGGGGGGGCCCCCGTGGGGCCCGGGCGGGGCAC
>NZ_JBFALC010000004.1:0-92894 GCF_040656035.1 Streptomyces sp. NPDC050211 | reverse complement strand
GGTGGTGGGTGTGTTTGTGCTCTTTTTGTTCCGGGGGGGGGGGGGGGGGGCGGGGTGGGTTTGCCCCGCGGGGGGGGGGGGCCCCCCGACCATGCTCGTCGGCGCCCCCGCGCGGCCGTCGGCTACTGCCGGTGGAGCGTCTTGAGGGGCTCCAGGTGGGGGTCGGCACCGATCGGACCGGTGCGGGCCACGGTGGCGGGCTGACCGCCGTTCGTGCGGGCCGAGAAGGTGCTCGTCTGCGCGCTCGTGGGCACCGTGCCGTTGTAGTACTCGTGGTACACGAACTGGGAGCCGCTCGCGCTGATCGAGGAGCCCGCCGTGTTCAGCGTGCTGGCGGTGACGGAGGCGGTGGGGCCGAACGCGACCGTGAAGCTCGTGCTGGCGGACTCGCGCAGCAGATAGCTCTTGGTCTCGTCCGACAGGGCGGGGCGGGAGGTCCACAGGAGGGGCCCGAAGACGTTCATCGCCGCACCGGCGGACAGGCCGTCGCGCCAGGCGCCCGCGTAGGCGAGGGCCACCGAACTCGGCGCCGTCCACCAGAACTTGGCGACCGCCACCGACAGCGCCGCGTCGGTGCTCCCGGTGATCGGGTAGTACGAGTACGACGACGGCCACCGGGAGAAGCCCGTGTGGGTCAGCGCGTACTTGGCGTCCGACCCGACCGTGATGATCATGGTCCTGTCGGGGTTCAGGCTGTTGAGGTACGACTTCACGGCCGCGGTCAGCTTCTTGCCGTTGGTGAGGACGACGCTGCCCGCGCTGGCCGCTCCGTCGGCGCCGGCCGCGGCGGCTGCCGGGAGGGCCGCGCGGTAGTCGGTGCCCGACGCCAGGAACACGTACTTCGGGGCGCCGGTGACGGACTGCGCCACCTTGACCGACGTCTCGTAGCGATCGGTGCCGGACAGCCGCTTGGGGACGTAGCCGAGCGTCCTCAGCTGGGCGGCGACATTGCTGCTGAGGATGGACGTGCCGCCGACGAGATACACACTGGCGCCCGGCTTCAGCACCCGCTTCAGCTCGCTCTTCACCGCCGTGGACAGCCCGCTCTTCGGGGTCGTGAGCACCGGCCCCTGCTTCCTGCCGGCCAGCGCGGGCGCGGTCAGCGCGTACGCCGTGTCGTCCTGGTTGACCAGCACCGCAGCCTTCGCGTCCAGCAGGCCCGGCACACTGCCGCCGATCTTGTTCCAGGTCCAGCGCGAGGAGGCGACGTTGGTGTTGTAGGCGTTGCTGCCCCAGATCCGGCCGGTGCGGTTCTTGCGCAGCGGCTGCCAGCTGGGGTTGCTGCCCTGCGGCGTGCCCGGGACCCGGGTGAGCTCGCCGGTGGCCAGGTCGACGTACTCGGTGGTGTGTACGTCGTCGCTGTACGGCGAGGTGTGGGCGTCGAAGACGATCCGCTTGCCGGTGGGTGACCAGGACGGGTTGGCGTACCGGCGGGGGCCGTTGGTGTGCTGCCGGACGTCGGTGCCGTCGGCGTTCGCCGTGAGGATCTGCGGGTTGCCGTCGGCGTCCTTGCGGACGAAGGCCAGCTTGGTGCCGTCGGGCGAGAAGGCGGGCTGCTCGGCGTTGGCGAGGACCCGCTTGAGCGTGTTCGTCGTTCCGTCGTAGGTGTAGATCCGCGCGCTGTCGGAGCAGCCCTCGATACGGCGTGAGAAGGCGAGCAGGCCGGACGGGCTGACCGTCGGGTCCTCGTCGCAGACCTTGGCCGGTTCCAGGGCCTCGGACAGCAGCGGGGCGGGCGCCCATGAGCCGTCGGAGGGGCCGTAGGCGAGCTGGCCGCCGGAGGCGAAGACGACGTAGCGGCCGCCCCACCAGAAGGCCAGGTCCTCATAGGCGGCGCTGGAGCGCATGCCCTCCGCCCAGGGCAGGGTGATCTTCGAGGAGCCGCTGGGCCGGACACTGGAGATCTGGCTCCAGGCGGTGACCAGCCGGCTGCCGTCCGGCGCCCAGGCGGCGTAGTTCCCGGAGGCGCCCGGGACGGCGGTGGCCCGGCCGGTGGCCGGGTCGACGAGGACGGGGCCGTCGGTGAGGATCCGGCCCTCGGTGCCCGGCCAGGGCCCTGCTTCGTCGGCGAGGGCGCCCGGCGCGGTGGCCAGGGTGCCCACGGCGGCGAGCACCGCCGCGGTCGCGAGCGCCGCGGCACGGCGGCGCGTGAACATGCTCAAGGTTTCGATCCCCCCATGGATCTTCACAGCCTCTGCACAGAGGCCGGGTCACTGTAGTGCCCAACGAGGCGCGAGGGGAACAGAGTTACTGGTGAACAGATGTGCGTCTTCGGGTTACGAATCGCACTCCCGTGCCCTGGCCAGCAGCAGCTCCCGCTCGCGTTCGTTGCGTGCCAGCCCGGCCGCCCGGACGAACTCCTCGCGCGCCTCCGCCGTACGCCCCAGGCGGGCCAGCAGATCGCCGCGCACGCTCGGCAGCAAGTGGTAGTCCCGCAGGGCGGGTTCGGCGGCGAGGGCGTCGACCAGCTCCAGGGCCGCGGCGGGGCCGTCCGCCATCGACACGGCGACCGCGCGGTTGAGTTCGACGACCGGGGAGGGGGCGCGGGCGGCGAGCAGGCCGTACAGGGTGGCGATCGCCCGCCAGTCGGTGTCCTCGTAGCTGAGCGCGTGCGCGTGGCAGGCGGCGATCGCGGCCTGGAGGACGTACGGGCCGGGCACGCCCGTGGACACCGCGTCCGCGCGGTCCAGGGCGGTGATCCCGCGGGCGATGAGGAGCCGGTTCCAGCGGCTGCGGCTCTGGTCCTGGAGCAGGACCGGCTCCCCGTCCGGGCCGGTGCGGGCGGCCATCCGCGACGCCTGGAACTCCAGCAGGGAGGCCAGGCCGTGCACCTCGGGCTCCTTGGGCATCAGTCCTGCCAGCTGCCGGGCCAGCCGCAGCGCGTCCTCGCACAGGGACGGGCGCAGCCAGTCGTCGCCGGCCGTGGCCGCGTAACCCTCGTTGAAGATCAGGTAGATGACGTCGAGAACGGAGCCGAGGCGGGCCTCGCGGTCGGGGCCGTACGGCACCTCGAAGGCCACGTTCTTCGTGGCGAGGGTGCGTTTCGCGCGGACGATGCGCTGGGCGACCGTCGATTCCGGGACGAGGAACGCGCGGGCGATCTCCGCTGTGGTCAGGCCGCCGAGGAGGCGCAGGGTGAGGGCGATGCGGGCCTCGGCGGAGAGGACCGGATGGCAGGCGGTGAAGACGAGGCGGAGCAGGTCGTCGTCGATGTCGTCGGGGGCGGATGGCTCCGGCGGTGCGGCCACATCCGAAAGGTCCCGGCCGATCTCCTGGAGCTTCCGGGCGTAGTTCTCCCGGCGGCGGACCAGGTCCACGGCGCGGTGCTTGGCGGTGGCGGTCAGCCACGCGCCGGGGTTGTCCGGGACTCCGTCCCGCGGCCACTGCTCCAGCGCCGCGACCAGGGCGTCCTGGGCCAGCTCCTCGGCGATGCCGACGTCGCGGACGACACGGGCGACGGCGGCGATGACGCGGGGCGACTCGATACGGAAGAGGGTCTCGACGGTGGCGCGCGGGTCGGCGGAGGGCTGGTTGCTCACAACCCCCCATTCGACACCCGTACCCGCGCGCCGCCAAGCACGTCAGTCTCAGCCCTCGTCGAGCTGCCGTACCTCGCAGGTCACGGTCCACTCCTCGCCGTGCACCTTCAGGAACCGCGAGGCCCACTCGATGGCTTCGGCCTTGTCCTTGCACTGCGTGATCGAGTAGCCGCCGACGACTTCCTTGGACTCGGTGAACGGCCCATCGGTCACGGAGATCTTGCCGCCCTCCCAGTGCACCCGGGTGCCCTCCTTGGTCGGCAGAAGGCCACCCGTGTCGAGCATCACCCCGGCCTTGGTGATCTCCTCCAGCAGCTCTCCCATCCGCTGCATCATCTCGGGGCTCGGGCCCTCGGCGGGGGCGTTGTTCTCGTCGATGCGGACGAGGGTCAGGTAGCGGGGCATGGTGACTCCTTGTGACGTCGGCGGGGTCTCTCCCCGCCTCTCACTCATGCGTCGACCGGGAGACGTCCGGATCGACATCCGCGCCGAACTTTCTTCGAGGATTTTTTCCAGCCGGCTTTCCGCAGGTCACCCCAACGACTCCCACAACTCCCCCGCCTCCGGCTCCTCCGCGACCACCCGGTTGGCGTTCGACGGTGCCGTCTCCACCGGCATGGTCACCGTCGTCGTGTCGTCCGCGGACAGCCCCTCGAGGCTCTGCCCGAGCGCATACAGCTCGGCCAGTGAGTCCAGGCCGGTGTCCGTGGTGAGGCTGCCGGTCGCGGCGTCGGCGACCGAGTAGAGCCGGGTGGGGCCGATGTCGGACAGCCGTTCCAGCAAGGCCTTCACGAGCGTCTGCTGGAGGCCTATGCGCCCGAGGTCGCTGCCGTCGCCGATGCCGTGCCGGGTGCGGGCGAGGGCCAGGGCCTGCTCGCCGTCGAGCTGATGGGTGCCGGCCTCGAGGGTCAGATGGCTGTCCTCGTCGTCGATGTCCTCGTCCGTGGTGACGGTGACCCCGCCGAGCGCGTCCACCAGCCTGGCGAAGCCGGCGAAGTCGATCTCGATGTAGTGGTCCATACGGACGTTCGTCATCGACTCGACGGTCTTCACGGCACAGACCGGACCGCCCACCGAATAGGCGCTGTTGAACATCACGCCGTACGCCTTCTCCGTCGACTCCCCGTTCGCCAGCGGGCAGGACGGCCGGGTGACGAGTGTGTCGCGCGGGATGCTGACCACGGTGGCCTCGGTGCGGCCGGCGTCGAGGTGGACGACCATCGCCGTGTCGGAGCGGGCGCCGCCGCTGTCGCCGCCGCCGAGCTGCTGGTTCTCCTCGCCTTCCCGCGAGTCCGAGCCCAGCACGAGGATGTTCAGGGCCTCGGTCGGCAGGGGGGACGCGGACGCCGAACCGTCGGGCGTCGTCATCGACTTGGCCGGGCGGTCGTCGCCGAGCGCGCTGTTGATGTCGACGCTCGTGATGTTGTCGTTGAGGTGCCAGTAGACCCAGCCGGCCCCCGCGGCGCCCAGCGCCAGCAGACCGGCCAGGGTGAAACCGACGGCCTTCAGCAGGCCGGAGCGCGGGCGTATGTGTCTGTCCGTTCCCCCGTTGTCGTCCCCGTGTTCGTCTTCAACAGTCACGGGCAGGAACGTAAGTCCGAATTATTACGAGAGGGCACCCCTGCCCGCTGTTTCTACGGAAATTCTCAGACTTCTCAGCCCCGCCTCAGCACAGATCCAAGGCTCCGAAAGTTTCGGCCGGTCACCCGACTGACGTCGGAACAGCGGGCGGCGCCCCTGTGCTGCTACGCACCACGAGGCTCGTCGCCAGCTCCACCCGTGTCGCCGCCGGCGTCCCGTCGTCGCGCGCGAGATCGAGGACGAGCTTGGCCGCCGCCTCGGCCATCTCGGTCAGCGGCTGCCGTACGGTCGTCAGCGGCGGCCCCACCCAGCGGGCGATCGGCAGATCGTCGAAGCCGACGACGCTCAGGTCCTCCGGGATGCGCAGCCCCAGCTCGCGCGCCGCCTCGTACAGGCCGAGCGCCTGGAGGTCGTTGCCGGCGAAGACGGCGGTGGGCCGGCCGGGGGCACGCAGCAGGTCCAGTCCCCTGCGGTAGCCCGTCTCATGGTGGAAGTCGCCGTTCTTGATCAGCTCGGGGTCGACCGGCAGTCCGGCGGTCTCCAGCGCCGCCCGGTAGCCGTCCACCCGGGCGCGGCTGCACATCATCCGGGACGGGCCGGTGATCGCGCCGATCCGGGTGTGCCCCAGCTCGACCAGATGGCGCGTGGCGGCGAGCCCGCCCTGCCAGTTGGTGGCGCCGATGGACGGCACGTCGGCACCCGGGTCGCCCGCCGGGTCCATCACCACGAACGGGATGGAACGGCTGGTCAGCAGGGCGCGCTGGGACTCGTCGAGGCCGGACAGGACGAGGATCACGCCGTGCGGGCGGCGGGCGGCGACCTGGTCGGCCCAGGTGCGGCCGGGGGTGAGCCGGCCGGCGCTCTCGCTCAGCACCACGCTCAGCCCGGCGTCCCGCGCCACGTTCTCCACTCCCCGGATGACCTCCATCGCCCACGCGCTCTCCAGCTCGTGGAAGACCAGGTCGATCAGGGGGGAGCGGCTCGCCTCGGCGCGGCGGCGCCGGTAGCCGTGGGCGCGCAGCAGTTCCTCGACGCGGGTCCGGGTCGCCGGGGCGACATCGGCCCGTCCGTTGAGGACCTTCGAAACAGTCGGCGCGGATACGCCGGCCTCGCGGGCGATCTCGGCGAGCGTCGCGGTCTGCGTCGAGCGTCCTGCCGTCCGGGTTTGAGCGGGCTCGGAGGGTGTCATGGCGGCGATCGTATCCCTGCACCCCCTCTTGACGAACCCTTCTGAGCGCCATAGCGTCCCGGAACATTCGAAGTGCATATCGAAACATTCGCCAGCGACTGGAACACCGACAGGAGTTTCATGACCACCGCCCCCTGGCGTGACCCCGCCCTGCCCGCCGCCGCCCGCGTCGACGATCTCCTCGCCCGGATGACCCTGGAGGAGAAGACCGCCCAGCTGTACGGCGTGTGGGTGGGCGCCGCCACGGACGGCGACGGAGTCGCTCCGCACCAGCACGACATGACCGTCGACTACACCTGGGACGAGCTGATCACCCACGGTCTGGGCCAGCTCACCCGCTCCTACGGCACCGCCCCCGTGGACCCGGCGCTGGGCGCGCAGGCATTGGCCCGCGCCCAGCGCCGTATCGCCGACTCGGGCCGCTTCGGTATCCCTGCCGTGGCCCACGAGGAGTGCCTCGCCGGCTTCACCGCCTGGGGCGCCACGGCCTACCCGGTCCCCCTCGCCTGGGGCGCCACCTTCGACCCCCTGCTGGTCGAGGAGATGGCCCGGCACATCGGCCGCGACCTGCGCGCGGCCGGCGTCCACCAGGGCCTCGCGCCCGTCCTGGACGTCGTACGGGATCCGCGCTGGGGCCGGGTCGAGGAGACGATCGGCGAGGACCCGTACCTGGTCGGCACGGTCGGCGCGGCATACGTCCGGGGGCTGGAGTCGGCCGGGATCATCGCCACGCTCAAGCACTTCGCCGGGTACGCGTCCTCCGCGGGCGCCCGGAACCAGGCCCCCGTGCGGGCGGGCGTCCGGGAGCTCGCGGACGTGATCCTCCCGCCCTTCGAGCTGGCGCTGCGCGAGGGCGGGGCCCGTTCGGTGATGGCGGCCTACAACGAGACGGACGGTGTGCCGGCCTCCGCGGACCCGGCCCTGCTGACCGAACTCCTGCGCCGGGACTGGGGGTTCACCGGCACCGTCGTCGCCGACTACTTCGGCATCGCGTTCCTCGAGACCCTGCACCGCGTGGCCGGCTCCCCCGCCGAGGCGGCGCACGCGGCGCTCGCCGCGGGCATCGACGTGGAACTGCCGACGGTGAAGTGCTACGGCCGCCCGCTGCTGGAGGCGGTACGGGAGGGCCGCGTCCTGGAGGAACTGGTGGACCGGGCGGCCCGCCGGGTCCTGCTCCAGAAGTGCGAACTCGGCCTCCTGGACGCCGACTGGGACCCGGAGCCGAAGGGCCCGATCGACCTCGACTCGACGGCCAACCGCGCCCTCGCCCGCCGTCTGGCCGAGGAGTCCGTGGTCCTGCTGGACAACCCGGACGGCGTGCTGCCGCTGGCCCCGGACGCCCGGATCGCGGTCGTGGGCCCGCGCGCGGCGGACGCCCTCGCCATGCTCGGCTGCTACTCCTTCCCGTCCCACGTCCTCACCCACCACCCCGAAGTGCCCATGGGCATCGAGATCCCGCCCGTCCTCCAGGCCCTGCGCGACGAACTCCCCGACGCCAAGGTGACGTTCGCCGAGGGCTGCGACACCTCGGACCCGGACACCTCCGGCTTCGAGGAGGCGGTGGCCCGGGCGTCCGAGGCGGATGTGTGCGTGGCGGTGCTGGGCGACCGGGCGGGCCTGTTCGGGCGGGGCACGTCGGGCGAGGGCTGCGATGTGACGGACCTGCGACTGCCGGGCGTGCAGGGCGAGTTGCTGGACCAGCTGATCGCGACGGGCGTACCGGTCGTGCTGGTACTCCTGACGGGACGGCCCTACGCGCTCGGCCGCTGGCACGGGCGGCTCGGCGCGGTCGTCCAGGCGTTCTTCCCCGGGGAGGAGGGTGGCCCGGCGGTGGCGGGAGTGCTGTCGGGCCGCGTCAACCCCTCCGGCCGCCTCCCCGTGAGCGTCCCGCAGGTGCCCGGCGGACAGCCCTGGACCTACCTCCAGCCCCCGCTGGGCCTGGCCGGCGAGGTCAGCAACCTGGACCCGACACCGCTGTACGCCTTCGGACACGGCCGCTCGTACACGACGTTCGCCTGGGAGTCCGACGCGGCGGAGGCGGAGATCGGCACGGACGGCTCGTACGAGATGACCGTGACCGTCCGCAACACGGGCGACCGCGAGGGCGCCGAGGTCGTGCAGCTGTATCTGCACGATCCGGTGGCCTCGGTGACCCGCCCGGACGTCCGGCTGATCGGCTATCAGCGGCTGGAGCTGGCACCCGGAGAATCCCGCCGTGTGAGCTTCCGCTTCCACACGGACCTCTCGGCGTTCACCGACCGTGCAGGCCGGAAGGTGGTTGAACCGGGCGTGCTGGAACTACGGTTGGGGGTATCCAGCGCGGAAGTGCTGCACACGGCACGACTGACTCTCACCGGCCCGGTACGGGTGCTCGGCCCGGACCGCCGGCTGCGGTGCGAGGCGGTGGTGTCCTGAGCCTCGGGGGAAGGGCGCGATGGACAGATACGTCCACCATGAACTGCGGTCCGTCATCACCGTGCTGGCCGTGGCCGCCGTCTGCGTGCCGGTGACCGCCGTCTCCCAGGGGGCGCTGGTCAGCTGGAGCGGGCTGCCGCTGTTCGTCCTCGGCCTGATCGGCTTCGCGACGCTGGCCACGCTCCTCCGGGGGACCCGGATCAAGGGGTTCAGCGAGGTGCTGGACTTCGAGGCCGCGGTCCCCCTGGAGGAGGCGCCCGTCGAGGCGTCCCTGCTCCGGCGTCCGGTCAATCCGTGGCTGTTCACCATGACGACGGCCGCGACGCTGGGCTTCGCGTTCGCCCTGGACCCCGTGGCGGCCCTGTTCCCGCTCTGGCCGGCGCTGGCCTGGCTGGGGCAGGCCTGGCTCGCCGCCGACTGGGAGCGCCGCCACGGCAAGGTGCTGTGGCGGGGCCACGACCCGGACAAGCCCTGGCGGCTCTCCTTCAGCCCCCGGCCACTGCCTCGAACCGCCACCGGTGCACTGCCCGGGTGACCAACTCACCGTCGGGCTCAGGCAGTTCCGGCAGTACGGCGTCGTAGTCGGCGTCCCACCACGTGATGACCAGCACCCGGTCCTGCGGCGCGCGGAAGGTCTCCCGGCGCAGCGGCTCCTCGGGAAGCCGCTGCCCGCGCGCCCAGGCCAGCAGCTCCTCGCCCCGCCCGTCGACCGCCCGCGCCTCCCACATCAACGCCACGGTCATGAGTACAGGTTGTCCTTGCTGACCTCGTGGACGTGGTCATGCCCCGGCACATGCGGGTCGGTCACCGGCAGCGAGGAGTCCGCCGACAGGTCCCAGCTGGACACCGCCCGCCCCCGCGCCACCATCTCCGCACCGAGCGCGGCGACCATCGCGCCGTTGTCGGTGCACAACTTGGGCCGCGGCACCCGCAGTTCGATCCCGGCCGCCTCGCACCGATGCTGGGCAAGATGCCGCAGCCGGGAGTTGGCCGCCACGCCACCGCCGATCATCAGATGCTCGACGCCCTCGTCCTTGCAGGCCCGTACGGCCTTGCGGGTCAGCACGTCCACGACCGCCTCCTGGAAGGACGCCGCCACATCACGCACCGGCACCTCCTCCCCCGCCGCCCGCTTGGCCTCGATCCAGCGGGCCACGGCGGTCTTCAATCCGGAGAAGGAGAAGTCGTACGCCGGATCGCGGGGCCCGGTCAGACCGCGCGGGAAAGCGATGGCCATAGGGTCGCCCTCCTTCGCGTACCGGTCGATGACGGGACCGCCCGGGAAGCCGAGGTTCAGCACCCGCGCGATCTTGTCGAAGGCCTCGCCGGCCGCGTCGTCGATGGTGGCGCCCAGCGGCCGTACGTCGGAGGTGATGTCGGAGGACAGCAGCAGGGACGAGTGCCCGCCGGAGACCAGCAGCGCCATCGTCGGCTCGGGCAGCGCGCCGTGCTCCAGCTGGTCGACGCAGATGTGCGAGGCCAGGTGGTTCACGCCGTACAGCGGCTTGCCCAGCGCGTAGGCGTACGCCTTCGCCGCCGAGACGCCGACCAGCAGGGCGCCGGCGAGTCCGGGACCGGCGGTGACGGCGATGCCGTCCAGGTCCCTGGCGCTCACCCCGGCCTCCTTCAGCGCACGGTCGATCGTCGGGACCATCGCCTCCAGATGCGCCCGGGAGGCGACCTCCGGCACCACGCCGCCGAAGCGGGCGTGCTCGTCGACGCTGGACGCGACGGCGTCCGCCAGCAGGGTCGTGCCGCGGACGATGCCGACCCCGGTCTCGTCGCAGGAGGTCTCGATCCCCAGGACCAGAGGTTCGTCAGCCATTGATCTCGGTTCCTTGTACGGAGGTTGATGGGTCGGTCAGTCGCATCACGAGGGCGTCCACGTTCCCCGGCTGGTAGTAGCCGCGCCGGAAGCCGATGGCCTCGAAGCCGTAGCGCTCGTACAGCTTCTGGGCGCGGACGTTGTCGATCCGGCACTCCAGCATCACTTCGGCGCACTCGAAGGCGGTGGCCGCCCGCAGCAGCTCGGTCAGCAGCAGCCCGCCGAGGCCGGTGCCCCAGTGGTCGCGGGTGACGGCGATGGTCTGGATGTCGGCGAGGTCTCCGGACGCGGCGAGGCCCGCGTACCCGACGAGCCGGTCCTCGTCCACGGCGACGACGTACCGCTTGGTCGCCGCGGGACCGCGCGCGTGGGCCAGCTCGGACCAGAACATCCCGCGCGACCAGGCGTCCTCGGGGAAGAGGTCCTTCTCCAGCTCGAGCACGGCGTCGATGTCCCACCAGCGCATCTCGCGCAGCACCGCTGTCACTTGGGGGTGACCACCTTGTAGTTCTTGGGGACCTGGGCGTCGGGACGGCGCAGGTACAGCGGCCGGGGCGCGGGCAGTTCCTCGCCGGCCGCCAGCTTCTCGGCGGCGAGGCTCGCGAGCGCCGCGGCCGACACATGCTCGGGCTCGTGCACGCTGGGGAAGGTGTCCGGGTACAGCAGCGCGCCCGCGCCGACGGCGGGCAGCCCCGCGACCCGGTCGGCGATGTCGGCGGGCCGGTCGACGGCGGGATCGGTGACGCGCGTACGGGAGTCGGCGTACCGCGCCCAGTAGACCTCCTTGCGCCGGGCGTCGGTGGCCACGACGAAGGGGCTGCCCATGTCGGACGCGTACGCGAGGCCGTCGAGCGTGCACAGCCCGTGCACGGGGACGCCGAGCGCGAGCCCGAACGTGTCCGCGGTCATCAGACCGACCCGCAGCCCGGTGTACGGGCCCGGACCGATCCCCACGACGATCCCGGTGACGGCGTCGAGCTTCAGCCCCGCCTCGGTCAGCACACGGTCGACGGTCGGCAGCAGCAACTCTCCGTGTCGGCGCGCGTCGATCTGACTCGACGAGGCGATGACATCCGTCCCGTCGTGCAGGGCGACGGTGACGGCGGGGGTGGCGGTATCCAGAGCTAGCAAGAGCACGCAAACAGCCTACGGCTCCGCGGGCTCGAGCACGGCCGCCCAGGTCCGGCGGTCACGTGCTGCTACCGTCGCAACGAAGCGTGACGTACGACGAAGAGGTGGGCGACCGTGCCAAGCAGCAGCGCCGGATTCGTGGCCGTGCTGACCGCGGCGGCCGTCGCGACGGTCGGCTTCCTCGCCTACCAGGCCTCGGCGACCGTACCCGCCGATCTGGGTCGGCCCCAGGCGGGCGGGTCGGCCACGGCGGCCACCTCCAAGGCGGCGCGGGACGGTCGGCACCCCGAGGCACTGCCCGCCAATTCCGGACAGGGTGAACGGGTCGTGTACGCGGTGGACGACGACCGCGTCTGGCTCGTGACCCGGGCCAACAAGGTCCAGCGCACCTTCAAGGTCAACCCGAGCACGGTCGACCCCCCGCCCGGCACCTACTTCGTCACCTCCCGCTCGAACGCGGTCACCGGCTCCGACGGCACCCCCATCGAACACGTCGTCCGCTTCACCAGCGTCGACGGCGTAGCCATCGGCTTCAGCGCAGCCGTCGACGGCTCAACCCCGGTCCCCGACCCCACAGTGAAAACAGGCGGCATCCGCGAATCCCGCGCGGACGGCAACGCGATGTGGCAGTTCGCGACGGTAGGCCAGAAGATCGTCGTAATCCGCTAGAGCCAGGGTCAGTGCAGCGCCCCGATAGGGGCGCGGGGAACTGCGCGACCAGCCACAACGAACCCGCAGACGACTACGCGGCCCGACGGCCCTCTGTTCCACACGGCTCCGGCGCCCGCGGCGGCGTGGAAATCACGTTCGCGGCGGCACACGAGGCCAGCAGATCGCGCATGGACACCCCAGGCACCGCGTCGTACGGCTGTCGCGGGCGAACTTCGTAGCGGTCGTTCTCCGTGCTGCGTTCCGAAGCCGACATGGACGCCTCCTGAGGGACGGGGGCGGACGTAGTTAGGTAGACCTAACTACAGACTGGGTACCATGTGACCACGCGCAAGACCCCGAAAGCAATAACTTGCCGACGCCTTGTCGGAACGTTCACGCTCACGCCGACAGCACGCTGAGGTCCGCGTTCGCCCAGCGCTCCCCCAGCCCGGTCAGCGTCACCCGCCGTACCTCATCGGCCGTGTCGCCGACGGCCCGGTGGATGTCGACCTGCAACCGGTCGTCGGTCAGCTCCTCGACCTTGCCCTCGCCCCACTCCACGACGATCACCGACTCGGGCAGCGAGACATCGAGGTCGAGGTCCTCCATCTCGTGGAGGCCGCCACCGAGGCGGTACGCGTCGACGTGGACCAGCGGCGGCCCGTCCCCCAGCGACGGATGCACCCGGGCGATCACGAACGTCGGTGAGGTGACGGCCCCCCGGACCCCGAGCCCCTCACCCAGCCCCCGGGTCAGCGTCGTCTTGCCCGCGCCGAGCTCCCCGCTGAGCATCACGAGGTCACCGGCGCGCAGCAGCTTGGCGAGGCGTCGGCCGAGTTCCCGCATCTGGTCGGGGGAGGTGATGGTGAGGTTCTGGACGCCCGGCTCAGCCTGGCTGTGCGGTACTGCTTCCATAGCCACTTACGGTAGCCCCTGCCGGCACGGCACCCGCGCGGGTGAGCAGGTCGGCGAGACGGTCGGTGACCACTTCCGGGTGCTCCAGCATCACCAGGTGCCCGGCGTCCGGGACGAGGACGAGTTCGGCGTCCGGCAGCAGATCGGCGATGGCCTCACTGTGCTCACTGGGCGTGACGAGGTCCTTGACACCGGCCAGCACCAGCACGGGCAGGTCAGCGAAATGCGCAAGCGCCTCGGTCTTGTCGTGGTCCGCGAAGGCCGGGTAGAACTCGGCGACCACATCGATCGGCGTGCCCTCGATCATCCGCTCGGCGAACCGCGCGACCGCCGGATCGACGTCCCGGGACGCGAACGAGTACCGCTTGATGATCCCGGCGAACAGATCGGCGGTGGCCCGCCGCCCCCGCTCGACCAGCGCCGCCTGCTGCCCCAGCGCTTTCAGCACTCCGGGGAGCACCCGGCGCACGGCGTTGACGCCCGCGACCGGCAGCCCGAAGTTGACCTCGCCGAGTTTCCCCGACGACGTACCGATCAGCGCGACGGCGGTGACCCGCTCCCGGACCAGCTCCGGGAACTGGTCGGCCAGCGCCATCACGGTCATTCCGCCCATGGAGTGCCCGACCAGTACGATCGGCCCCTCGGGAACGGCCGCGTCGATCACGGCCTTCAGATCGCGGCCCAACTGTTCGATGTTGACCGGAATGCCGTCCTGGATCTGGGACGCCCCGCGCGCGGACCGGCCGTGGCTGCGCTGGTCCCAGTGCACCGTCCGTACGACACCCCTGAGCGCCGCGCGCTGGAAGTGCCAGGAGTCCTGGCTGAGGCAGTAGCCGTGGCTGAAGACGACGGTGACGGGGGCGGGGGCCTTACGGCCGAAGAGCCGCCGGCGCCGCGGGGTGAGCCCCTCCTGGGGTTCGACGTCGTCGACCTCGTAGTACAGCTCGGTGCCGTCGTCGGCGTACGCCTTGCCGGGGGTGCCGCGCAGGGCGCCGTACGGTCCGGCCGAATCCAGGGCGAGGCGGGCCTTCTGCCGCATCCCGCGTCCGACCGTCATGCGTTCGATCGCGACGCCGGCCGCCGCACCCGCGGCGACCACGCCGATCGCGGCACCCGCGATACCGGTCACCCGGCGCCAGTTCCCGGCCGCCCCCGTGGCGGAGGCGACGGCCGCCGAGGCGGCGTTCGCTACGGCCTCCGCACTGCTCTCGCTCACGAATCGCTCCTCTTCGCCGTACTGCTGGTCGCCGGATGGCTGCTGCTGACTGCGGTGCACGCCTCCTGGCGTCTACCCCGCTTGTTCCTCGTTCACATAGACGCGGGGAACACGGATTCCGATGCGGGTGACGATTTCGTATGCGATGGTGCCCGCGGCCTGCGCCCAGTCCTCGGCGGTGGGCTCGCCGCGGTCGCCGGGCCCGAAAAGGACCGCCTCGGCCCCGGTTCCGGGCTCGTCGCCCCCGAGGTCCACGACGAACTGGTCCATCGCGATCCGTCCCGCGACGGTACGCCACTTGCCGCCGATCATGACGGGCCCGGTCCCGGAGGCGTGCCGCGGGATGCCGTCCGCGTAGCCCACGGGCACCAGGCCGAGGGTGGTCTCGCCGGGGGTGGTGTAGTGATGCCCGTAACTGACGCCGTGGCCCCCCGGGACGTGCTTCACCAGCGCGACCGACGCCGACAGCGTCATCACCGGCCGCAGTCCGAAATCGGCCGGGCCGCCGATCTCCGGGCTGGGCGAGATGCCGTAGACGGCGATCCCGGCGCGGACGAGGTCGAAGTGGCTGTCGGGGATGGTGAGCGTGGCCGGCGAGTTGGCGATGTGCCGCACCTCGGGCCGCACGCCCTGCTCTTCGGCGTACGACACCATCTCCCGGAAGCGGCTGAGCTGGGCGTCGATGGAGGGATGCCCGGGCTCGTCGGCGCACGCGAAGTGCGACCAGAGCCCGGTGATGCGGATGAGTCCGTCCCGCTCGGCCCGCAGGGCGGCGCCGACCAGCTCGGCCCAGTCCCCGCCGGGCTGGCAGCCGCCCCGCCCGAGCCCGGTGTCGGCCTTGAGCTGGACACGGGCGGGCGTCCGGGTCGTCGTCTGCTGAGCGGCAGCGGTCACTTCCTGTAGAGCCCACATACCGCTGACGGATACATCGAGGTCGGCCTCGATGGCCTCGCGCCAGGGCCCGCCCGGGGTCCACAGCCAGCACATGATCCGCCCCGGCACACCGGCGGCCCGCAGCGCGAGGGCCTCCTCGGGAGTGGCGGTTCCCAGCCAGCTCGCGCCGGCCTCGACGGCCGCACGGGCGCACGGCACCGCGCCATGGCCGTAGGCGTCGGACTTCACCACGGCCATCAGCTGCGCACCCGGTGCCAGCGCGCGCAGGGCCCGCACATTGGCCCGCAGCGCGGCCAGGTCGATCTCGGCGCGGGCACGCAGCGGGGCGGTCGGCGGTGGTGCGTTCTCAGTCATGGCGCCCCCAGTGTCTCAGAGGGGTATGACGGTCGAGCTGTCCGGCCGCCGGTGGCCGCTGTGACGGCGTCCCGCCGAGTGGTACGGGAATGCCGGCCGCGCCTGCCCGCATGGGGTGCCCGGAATCCAGGCCGCGCGGGCCCGCACGAGGTGCCCTGAATCCTGGACCGCGCCTGCCCGGCCCGCATGAGGTCCCCGGGCCGGACGGCCCTGTGCGCCGCGCAGCGGCCGTCCGCGCCGGGCCGGCGCCTGGCGCCCCACGCCCACCGGGACCCGTCGTCGTGGGCCGCCGCGGCCTGCGGAGGCTTGCGCTCCGCGCAGCTGCGTCGCTCCACGGACGCCATCGCCGCTGCGGCACCGTGCGGGTCAGAGGCGCAGTCCGTGCCGGGCCAGATATTTCACCGGGTCGATGTCCGAGCCGTACTTGCGGCGGGTGCGCACCTCGAAATGGAGATGCGGGCCGGTGGCACGGCCGGTACTGCCGCTGTTGCCGAGCCGCGTGCCGGGCCGGACCTTGTCGCCCCGCGCCACGGAGATGCGCGACAGATGGGCGTAGACGACATACCGGCGGTCACTCATCTTCACCGTCACGGCCTTGCCGTACGACCCAGACCACCGGGCCAGCACCACGACACCGGGGCCCACCGAATAGACCGGGGTTCCCCTCGGTACGGCGAGGTCGATTCCGGTGTGATACCCGACCGCCCAACTCCCCCGCATCCGGTAACGCGCCGTGACCTTGACCCGCCGCCGTACCGGACGGCGCCATTTCTTGGGGGCGCGGGACACGTCGTCGTCCGGGTCCACCCAGTCCTGGGGTTCCTCCACGTCCGCGAGCAGGGCCTCGAATTCCTCGTCGTACTCGATGCCACAACTCCCGGCCGGTTCCTCACCCCAGTCACCCGAATCAGAATCGCTCGCGCGCTTCCCAAGGACGGCACCCCCCAGAACAACGGCCGCCCCTCCCAGCACTTCACGCCGAGTAGCATCACGTATGTCTGATTCACTCATGCCGCCAGCGAACCCTCCCCTTTTCGGCTCCGCATACTCGGCCGACCGGGATTGCTCCCTTCGGTGGTTTCTTCACCTAGGAAGCGCCAATTTCCCGCCCTACCGTTTGCGAGCGACGGCCGCAATCACAACGCGCGCACACGAGTTACGGCCGTCGCCTCGCGCTCAGATCGGCCGACGCCCCCACACGTACACCCGGTCGCCCTTCTTCAGCAGACCCCACAGCTTGCGGGCGTCACCGTGGCGCATGCTGACGCACCCTCTGGAGCCGACGGTGGTGAAGATGGTGCCGTGGACGGCGTGGAATGCCTGACCGCCGCTGAAGAACTGGGCGTACGGCATAGGGGACTTGTAGAGCGACGAGTAGTGATTCTTGTGCCGCCAGTAGATCGTGTGCCACCCGACACGAGTCCGATACCCCGCCCGCCCACTGCGCATGGGCACCGGCCCGAAGACGACCTTCTTCCCCTTCTGAACCCAGGTCAGCTGCCGGCTGAGATCGACACAGGCGACGCGATACGTCCGTACCGGGCACTTCTTCGCGGCATTGGGGTTCTTCTTCGCCGCGGCGACCTGCGTCCACGCCCACGTCAGAGGACCGGCATATCCGTCGACCTCGAGCCCCTGCTTCTCCTGAAACGCCCGGATCGCCTCGCAGTCCCTCTCGGACTGCTTCCCGTCCACCTTCAACTTCAGATACCGCTCGACCTGCCGCTGATAAGGCCCGGTGAAGTCGGGGCAGCTGTCCGGCACGATCTCATCGTCAACCGGAACATCCTCCAGAAACGCATACGCCCTGTCGGCCGCGTCCCTGAGCTCCGTCTCGACGGCATCCAGTTCATCGCCGGTCGCACTCTCCCCCGGCACCAACTCCCCTTCCACACCAGCAGCATTCGGCCCAGGTTCCGCAGCGGCGCTCCCCACAGGAATCACAGTGACAACGGCCAACAAAACCGCGACACTCCGGCGCACAAGACGTCCACTGATCATGCGCTCACATAAGCGCGCCGCTCCGACGGCACCGGGGAGCCGCGCGGTAGACATCACCCGTACGCAGCCGCCCAGCCGCGGGCAGTCGTCCCCCCGCCCAAGCTGCGGGCATTCGTGCCGCAGGGGCGGCGCCCACCCAGCAGGCTGCGGGCCGGTTCAGCTCAGCTGCGGGCATTCGTGCCGCCTAGGGCGGCACGGGTGGGCGCAGGCGGCACCCCGTAAGCGCCGGGCTGCGCGACCCACCCCCGACCAGCTCCAACCCCGGGCGCCGAACAGCCCACGCCCCCTCACCCCCGTACATCCCTCCACGCCCCCGGAATCGCCTCCGCAACGTCATGCGCCCCCACCGGCGCCCCATCCGCCGCAAACCGCCCCGCCAGCCCATGCAGATACGCCGCCACACTCCCCGCATCGACAGCCGAAAGCCCCGCCGCCAGCAAAGACCCCGCCAACCCCGACAACACGTCCCCACTCCCAGCGGTCGCCAGCCAAGCCGTCCCCGTCGGATTCACCCGCACCGCCCCACCCCCCGCATCCGCGACCAACGTCGTCGACCCCTTCAGCAACACCGTCGCCCCATACCGCCCCGCCAACTCCCGCGCGAAGAACAGCCGAGCCCCCTCAACCTCCTCCCGCGCAACCCCCAACAGCGCGGCCGCTTCCCCGGCATGCGGAGTCATCAGCGTCGGCGCGGTACGACGACGTACGACATCTGGATCCGCCAGCCGCAACCCGTCCGCATCCACCAGCACCGGCACATCCGCCCGCAACACCTCCCCCACAGCCGAAGCATCGTCCCCGGCCCCGGGCCCCACGACCCACGCCTGCACCCGCCCCGCCTGCTTGGGCCCCTTGTCGGACACCAGCGTCTCGGGGAAACGGGAGATCACGGCATCCGCGGCCGGCCCGACGTACCGCACGGCCCCGGCCCCACCCCGCAACGCCCCCGCCACAGCCAGCACCGCCGCCCCCGGATACCGCGCGGACCCGGCGGCGATCCCGACGACGCCCCGCCGGTACTTGTCACTCTCCCCGCCCGGCACCGGCAGCAGCGCCGCCACATCCGCGTGCTGCAAGGCCTCCAACTCGGCCTCGGCAGGCAGTTCGAGCCCGATGTCGACGAGCCGCACCGACCCGGCGTACTCCCGCGCCGGATCGATCAGCAACCCCGGCTTGTGCGTCCCGAAGGTCACGGTCAGATCGGCCCGGATAGCCGCACCCCGCACCTCACCGGTATCGGCGTCGACGCCACTGGGAAGATCGACGGCGACAACGGCAGCAGGCGAATCCGCGACCAGCGAAGCCAACGCCACCGCTTCCGCCCGCAACCCACCCTTCCCGCCGATCCCGACGATGCCGTCGACGACGAGATCGGCCGCCGCGATCAACTCCTCGGCATCACCCGGGCGCACGTCCCGTCCACCCGCCCGGCGCAGCGCCGTGAGCCCCCCGGCGTGCGCCCGCTCGGGCGACAGCAACACCGCCGAGACTCCCGCACCACGCCGGGCCAGCCGGGCCCCCGCGTACAGCGCGTCGCCGCCGTTGTCCCCGCTGCCGACCAGCAGCACCACCCGGCTGCCGTACACCCGCCCCATCAACTGCCCGCAGGCGGCGGCCAGTCCGGCCGCGGCCCGCTGCATCAACGCCCCCTCGGGCAGCCGTGCCATGAGTTCCCGCTCGGCGCCCCTGACCGTCTCCACGCTGTACGCAGTACGCATGGAATCGAGTCTCTCTCGAAACGGTCACTTCTTCAGGTAGCGAGACCCTCGCCCGCTAAGCCCGCACTACGCCTCAGCCACGACCACCGCCGAGGCCACCCCCGCGTCATGGCTCAGCGACACATGCCAGGACCGCACCCCCAGCTCCGCCGCCCGCGCCGCCACCGTCCCCGTCACCCGCAACCGCGGCTGGCCGCTGTCCTCGACGAAAACCTCGGCATCGGTCCACAACAGTCCCGCCGGCGCCCCCAACGCCTTGGCCACCGCCTCCTTGGCCGCGAACCGGGCAGCGAGCGAGGCAACCCCCCGCCGCTCCCCACTGGGCAACAGCAACTCACTCTTCAGAAACAGCCGTTCAGCCAGCCCGGGCGTCCGCTTGAGCGAAGCCGCGAACCGATCGATCTCGGCCACGTCGATACCGACCCCGATGATGCTCATTCGGGCACTTTACGACCCACCGGGCGTCCCTGGACCGGTCTCCGAAACCTCCGGGTCCTCGGCGAACAGGTCCTCGGCCCGCCCGATCGTGCGGGAGCGCTCCAGCCAGGCGTCGACGAGGTCAAGATCGGTGCAGGTGGTGATGCGCTCACGCACACCGTCCGATACGGGCGGACTACCCGGAGCGGGGAAACATTCACGCCGCTGAAGTCAGTTCGCACCACACGTATTTGCCGCGGTTGCCGTGTCTGGTCAGCGGTTGCCAGCCCCACACATCGGCGCAGGCCCGCACAAGGGCCAGCCCTCGCCCCTCCTCGACCTCCCCGAGCTGCTCCCACTCCCCCGGCGGTTCCGGTGGTTCGGGATCCGCATCCCACGCCCCGATCCGCAGCACACCGGCCGCCCATCGCACCCGTAGGGCCGCGGGCCCCTTGGTGTGGCGTACGGCGTTGGCGACCAGCTCGGTGGCGAGGAGTTCGGCCGTGTCGACGAGGCTGATGAGGCCGTGCATGGTGAGGATGAGGCGGAGGGTGCGGCGGGAGACGGTGACGGCTCGGACGTCGTTCGGGATGTAGAGCGTGTACTCCCAGGGTTCGGTTTCGGGCATGCGTGAGCTCCGTTCGGGGTGGTGGGGAGTTTGCTGTGGCAGTGCCGCAGCCGTCGTGGCAGGACGAAGCGGTGCGCTTCCGCTGCGTGTGCGTCGCATCACCGACGGTAGGGGATAATGTTTCGGTGCAGCAAGCCGATCGCATAACCTGGCACCCGAACGAGTCGCGTTTACAAGCGCGTTGCACCGAGGAGCAGTCGATGACGACGAGGCGCGAACCAACGGCCCGACAGAAACGCCTCGGGGTTGAACTGCGCAGACTGCGCGACGCGGCAGGTCTCAACGCCCGTCAGGCGGCAGCCATGCTCGGCGTGAACCACGTCCAGATGAGCCACATCGAGTCCGGACTCACCGGCGTAAGCGAGGAACGGCTGCGCCGCCTCGCCTCCCACTACGCCTGCACAGACGAGGAGTTCATCAACGCGCTCGTCACGATGGCCACCGATCGGACCCGGGGCTGGTGGGAGGAGTACCGGGGCCGACTACCCACGTCGTTCCTGGATCTCGCCGAGCTGGAGCACCACGCCGCGTCCCTACGCGACGTAGCCATCCTGTTCGTACCGGGTCGGCTGCAGACGGAGGACTACGCCCGCGCCATCTTCTCCGCCAGGTTGCCCGAACTCACCGACAGCGAACTTGAGTTGCGTGTCCGCCACCGCATGACGCGCCAGGAGTCCACCATCCCCCACGAGGTCGTCATCCACGAGGCGGCGCTTCGCATCAGGGTCAGCGACCGAGCCACCTCAAGGGCTCAACTCGACCGGCTCCTTGAGCTTTCCGAGGCAGACCACATCACCTTGCGTGTCATCCCCTTCGACCTGGACGGCTTCGCCCGAGCCTCAAGCACGATGACGTATGCAAGTGGCCCCCTGCCCAAGCTGGACACAGTGGTGCGTGACGCGCCCCACGGCTCAGTACTCATCGATTCCGAGGCGCAGCTCAACACCTACCGAACAAGCTTCCGTAGAGTAGAAGCCGCGTCCCTTGAAGCTGACCGGTCGCGTGAGTTCATCCACAAGCTGACGAAAGAGCTGTGAGGCACCCCCATGGACAACTGGCGGAAGTCGTCCTACTCCGGCGAAGGCGACGGCAACAGCTGCGTGGAAATCGCGACCTCACCCACCCACATCGCAGTCCGTGACACGAAAACCCCGGCCAGCGCAACCCTCACCTTCCCGGCCGGAGCCTTCGCCGCCTTCCTCGACAACCTGAAGCGCGACTACTCCACCGTCACCGACTTCGCCAGGTTCCGAGGCTGATCCACCTCGTTGCCCCGGGCGGTAGCCAGCTCACACGCGAACACCTGAAGCGGCACCGTAGCCACCAACGGCTGCAGCAACGTCGGCGTGGCCGGAATCCGAATCAAGTGATCCGCATACGGCACGACCGCCTCGTCCCCCTCCTCCGCAATCACGATCGTCCGCGCCCCCCGAGCCCGGATCTCCTGGATGTTGGACACGATCTTGTCGTGGAGAACGGACCGCCCCCGAGGCGAAGGCACCACAACCACCACCGGCAGATCGTCCTCGATGAGAGCGATCGGCCCGTGCTTCAACTCCCCCGCCGCAAAACCCTCGGCGTGCATGTAAGCAAGCTCCTTGAGCTTCAACGCCCCCTCCAGCGCCACCGGATACCCCACGTGCCGCCCCAGGAACAGCACGGTGTCCTTCTCGGCAAGGGTGCGCGCAAGCTCCCGTACAGGCTCCATCGTCTCCAGCACCCGATCGACCGCACCGGAGATCTCGGACAGGTCCCGGATCACGTCCCGGATCTCGTCACCCCACTTGGTCCCGCGCACCTGCCCCAGATAGAGGGCGACGAGGTAGCAGGCCACGAGCTGCGTCAGAAAGGCCTTGGTCGAGGCGACGGCCACCTCCGGACCGGCATGGGTGTAGAGAACGGCGTCGGACTCACGGGGAATGGTCGACCCGTTCGTGTTGCAGATGGCCAGCACCTTGGACCCCTGCTCGCGGGCGTGCCGTAGGGCCATCAGCGTGTCCATGGTCTCGCCGGACTGCGAGATCGCGATGACGAGCGACTGCGGATCGAGAATCGGATCCCGGTACCGGAACTCGCTCGCCAGCTCCACCTCGCACGGAATCCGCGTCCAGTGCTCGATGGCGTACTTGGCGATGAGCCCGGCGTGAAAGGCCGTACCGCAGGCCACGATGACGACCTTGTCCACTTCCCGCAGCACCTGCGGAGCGATCCGCACCTCGTCCAGCGTCAGCGAACCGGCGGCATCAATGCGCCCCAGCAACGTGTCGGCAACGGCCTTCGGCTGCTCGGCGATCTCCTTGAGCATGAAGTAGTCGTAGCCGCCCTTTTCCGCGGCCGAGGCATCCCAGTCAACGTGATACGACCGCACATCCGCCGGCCGTCCGTCGAACCCGGTGACAGTCACCCCGTCCCGCCGCAACTCGACGACCTGATCCTGTCCCAGCTCGATCGCGGACCGCGTGTGAGCGATGAACGCGGCGACATCGGAGGCAAGAAAGGCCTCGCCCTCTCCAACCCCCACCACGAGCGGCGAGTTCCGCCGAGCTCCCACCACCACATCGGGCTCATCGGCATGAACGGCGACCAGCGTGAACGCCCCCTCCAGCCGCCGGCACACCAGCCGCATGGCCTCTGCCAGATCCGCACACGACGAGAACTCCTCGGCGAGCAGATGCGCCACGACCTCAGTGTCGGTCTCGGAGGCCAGCTCATGCCCCCGCTCCTCCAACTCGGCCCTCAAGAGCGCGAAGTTCTCGATGATCCCGTTGTGCACGACAGAGACACGCCCCGCGTTGTCGAGATGCGGGTGGGCATTCGCGTCGGTCGGCCCGCCATGCGTGGCCCACCGCGTGTGCCCGATCCCGGTCGATCCGGTCGGCAATGGCCGCTCAAGGAGTTCCTTCTCCAGATTGACCAGCTTCCCGGCCCTCTTCGCAGCGGCCATCCCACCGTCCGAGAGCACGGCGACACCCGCCGAGTCATACCCCCGGTACTCCAGCCGCTTCAGCCCGGCCATCACCACATCAAGCGCCGACTGCGACCCCACGTATCCCACGATTCCGCACATGCGCGGCAGCCTACGACCGAACCCGCGCCCGAAACGGCCTCCGCCTGCCCGATTTCAGAAATTCCCACCACAGTACGAACGCTCCGCGGAGCACCTACCGAAGCTCAGGAATGGGCGAGAGGGTGGCAGCGACTTGCGCGCTCACGAGTGGGAGTGAGTGACGGGTCGTCGGGTGAGGGCCTTGTTCTGGGCAGGCAGGCCGATACGCCAAGAGAAGATCACGGTCATGACCAAACTGATCAGTGCGGGTATGAGGACCCCGACTCCAACCTCGTCCCGGACGAAATTGGAGAACACGGCCACCGTGAACACGCCGGACGCCAGTCCGAACGCGGATGCGAGCACCGGCACCGCGCGTTCCGCCGGCAGTCCCGCACCGACGGCCAGTGCCGCGCTCACCAGCACGTCGGGGGCGACGAAGGCGCTCTCCACGTCGCTCACGAGCAGATTGACGAACGTTCCCAGGCTGATGAGGACGGCCACGCATCGGCCGACAGTAAGGGTGGTGGGCATTTTCCGCCTCCTTCGGTTCGGCGGCGCTCACCGCCACAGCGACCCCGCCTCGTCTACAGCGTAGACAAGGCGGAGGCGAGATGTCTACGGCGTAGACAAGGTGCGAGACTGGAGGCATGGCCAAAACTCGCTTCCTCACCCCCGAACTGATCGTCCGTAAAGCCCTGGAGGTGGGCGATCGCGGCGGTGCGGAGGCGATGACGATGCGCCGGATCGCAGCGGAGCTGGGATGCGACCCCATGGCGCTCTACCGGCACTTCGCGAACCGTGAGGCCCTGCTCGACTCCGTTGCTGACCTGGCCGTCGCCGAGGTGAGGGACCCCGACCCCCGGATGCCCTGGGATGAGCGCATCTCAGTGACCGCGGACGCCATCCGCGAGGCCGCGCTGAGGCATCCGGGGATCACCGCGCATCTGGCCGCGCGTCCGCCCATGGGAGAGAACGGGCGGCGGATCGCCGTGGGCATGCTGGGTGCGCTCGGGGCGGCCGGGCTGCCGCCGGCCACGGCGGTACGAAGCTTCCAGACACTTATCGCCTACCTGGCCTCGTCGCTGGCCATGGCGGTCCAGGCGGGGGTGCGGGACCGGCGCTGGGAGCAGGTACGCGACATGGTGAACGAGCTGCCCGGATCCGCCGCTCCGGGCGAGGAACTGTTTGTCGTCGGGTCAGCCGAACAGTTCCAATTCGGGCTGCGGCTGCTGCTGGCCGGCATCAGGGCAGAGGCCGCGGCTGGTCGATGACCGACCGTCTGCGGTCGAGTGGCGATCCACTCTGAGCCAGATCATGCATGACCGACGGGAGCATGGTCCACGTGAAGGGCCACCAGCCCTGACCCATCCATGTGCAGGCCCCACCGAAGCCAAGTTGTCGCGCCCTCGGCCGGGCGCCTGCTTCAAATCGAGGGATGGTGCAGTGCGCCACTCCCGCCTAGGCTCCCCTCACGTCTTCGCCCGATAAGCCCGCATAGCCAACGGATAAAACACCAGCGCGATCCCCGCAGCCCACACCAACGACCACAGCACCGGCTCCGCCACCGCACCACCCAGCAGCAACCCCCGGAACGCGTCGGACAGATGGGTCACCGGGTTGACGTCGCTGAAGGCCTGGAGCCAGCCGGGCATGGTGTCGACGACGACGAAGGCGCTGCTGGTGAAGGTGATGGGGAAGATGAGGGTGAAGGCGAAGGCCTGTACCTTCTCCGCGTCGCCGGCCAGCATCCCGATGAGCACCGCGCTCCAGGAGACGGCCGCGGCGAAGACGACCAGCAGAAGGATGCCGAGCAGGAATCCGTCGAAGCCGCCGGTTATGCGGAAACCGAGCAGCAGGCCCAGGCCGATCATCAGCAGCATCGCCCAAACGTGCTTGGCGAGGTCCGCGGTGATCCGCCCGATGAGCGGGGCGGAACGGGCTATCGGCAGGCTGCGCAGCCGGTCGAAGACACCCTTCGTGAGGTCCGTGTTGAGCGCCATGGCCGTGTACATGGTCATGAACAGGGTGTTCTGCACGATGATCCCGGGCAGCGCGTACTTCAGATACGCCTCGGGCGATCCGGCCATCTGCCCGCCCAGCACATACGTGAAGAGGAACACGAACATGATCGGCGTGATGCTGTAGTCGACCAGTTCGAGCGGGTTGTGCTTGACGGCGACCAGGCTGCGCCAGGCCATCGTGAAGGTCTGCTGGAGTCCGGCCAGGGGCCGCACGCGGCCCGATGCCGTGATCGGGGCTGTGGCAGTGGCAGTGGTCGCGGTCATGACCGGCTCACCGCCTTCCCCCGCTCAGCCTTCTCCCGCTCGGCCTCAGAGTCCCGTACGGCCGCACCGCCGTTGTTCTCCGGTTCGCCCGGCTCGGCACGGTGGCCGGTCAGGGCCAGGAACACCTCGTCCAGCGAGGAGCGGCGCAGCGCCAGTTCGCCCACCGCGATGCCCTCGCGGTCGAGCGTGCGCACCACGGCCGGCATGAGCTGGGGGTCGTTCACGGGAGCCGTGATCGTCTCGCCCTCGATCTGGGTCTGCGGCCCGGCCGCCTGGGCGACCAGCCGATGCGCCCGCGCGAGGTCCTGCGCCAGCACGGGCCGCAGTTGCAGCACCTGCCCGCCGACCTGCGACTTGAGCTGGTCCGGGGTGCCCTCGGCGATCACCCGACCCTTGTCGATCACCACGATGTCGTCGGCGAGTACATCGGCCTCGTTCAGATACTGCGTGGTCAGCAGGGCGGTCGCGCCGTCCGCGACCAGGCCCCGCAGCAGGTCCCAGAGCTCACCGCGGCTGTGCGGGTCAAGGCCGGTGGTCGGTTCGTCGAGGAAGAGGATGCTGGGCCGGCCCACCAGGCTGGCCGCGAGGTCCAGCCGCCGGCGCATGCCACCGGAGAAGGTCTTCACGGCCCGTCCGGCCGCGTCCGTCAGCTGAAAGCGCTCCAGCAGCTCACCCGCCCTCGCCTTGGCCTCCCGCCGCGGCAGACCGAGCAGCCGTCCGATGAGCAGCAGATTCTCCGTGCCGGTCAGGTTCTCGTCCACCGCCGCGTACTGCCCGGTCAGCCCGACGAGGGCGCGCACGACCCCGGCGTCCCGGACCACGTCATGGCCGGCCACATGGGCCCGGCCGGCGTCGGGACGCAGCAGGGTCGCGAAGATCCGCACGGCGGTCGTCTTCCCCGCGCCGTTGGGACCGAGCAGCCCGAGCACCGAGCCCTTACGGGCCCCCAGATCGACCCCGGCCAGCGCCTCGGTCTCCTTGAACCGTTTGACCAGGCCTTCCGCCTCAATCGCATAGGTCATGGGTCACCCCTCGACGTTCGTCACCCCTCGATGTTCATGACCCCGGGCTGGGCGTTCATCGACCCCAGCCGGGGCCCACCTTTCCCACAACTGTGACGGACGCCACTGACATTCCCCGTCTTGCCCGGGTTCGCCCCGAAAGCCGACCGCGTGACGGACCCCACCCCGCCGAGTGTGCGTACTCCCGTAACAATGGACTGTGATCTCTCCGGTCTCCCCGATGCCCCGGAGCGCCCACCGGCACAGGCCGGAGGCGACTCCCTACGTCGACCTCACCCGCACGGAGTGGAGCGCGCTGCGCGACAGGACGCCGCTCCCCCTCACCGCCGAGGAGGTCGAGAAGCTGCGCGGCCTCGGCGATGTCATCGACCTCGACGAGGTGCGGGACATCTACCTCCCGCTGTCCCGGCTCCTCAACCTCTACATCGGCGCCACCGACGGCCTCCGCGGCGCCCTGAACACCTTCCTCGGTGACACCGGCGAGAAGGGTTCCCAGTCCGGCACCCCGTTCGTCATAGGCGTCGCCGGCTCGGTCGCCGTAGGAAAGTCCACGGTCGCCCGCCTCCTCCAGGCCCTGCTCTCCCGCTGGCCCGAGCATCCGCGCGTGGAGCTGGTCACCACCGACGGATTCCTCCTGCCCACCAAGGAGTTGCGGGCCCGCGGCCTGATGTCGCGGAAAGGTTTCCCCGAGTCGTACGACCGCCGCGCGCTCACCCGCTTCGTCGCCGACATCAAGGCGGGCAAGGACGAGGTCACGGCCCCCGTCTACTCCCACCTGATCTACGACATCGTCCCGGGCCGGCAGCTCACCGTCCGCCGCCCGGACATCCTGATCGTCGAGGGCCTGAACGTCCTCCAGCCCGCCCTCCCCGGCAAGGACGGCCGCACCCGCGTCGGCCTCGCCGACTACTTCGACTTCAGCGTGTACGTCGACGCCCGCCCCGAGGACATCGAGCGCTGGTACCTGAACCGGTTCCGCAAACTCCGCGACACCGCGTTCCTGAACCCGTCCTCGTACTTCCGCAAGTACACCCAGGTCTCCGAGGAGGAGGCCCTCGACTACGCCCGCACCACCTGGCGCACGATCAACAGGCCGAACCTCATCGAGAACGTGGCCCCCACCCGCGGCCGCGCCACCCTGATCATCCGCAAGGGACCTGACCACAAGGTGCAGCGGCTGAGTCTGCGCAAGCTGTGACCGCTACCCTGCCCCCATGCTGCACCTCCGCCTGATCACACCGTCCGACAAGACCGACGACGTGGTCCGCCTGATCGAGAAGACGGTCGGCACCACCCACCTCGTGGTGCTGCCAGGCACGGCCCGCAACCCGGCGGGGGACGTGGTGATGTGCGACGTGGCGCGCGAGGCGGGCGACGAACTCCTCACCAGGCTGCAGGAGTTGGACCTCGACAAGCTCGGGTCCATCGCCGTCGAGAACATCGACCTGTCGCTGTCCAAGCGCGCCGACAAGGCCGAGGACGAGGCGCCCGGCGAGGCAGCGGACGCGGTCCTGTGGGAGCACCTCGCCGAAGCGACGCACGAGGAGTCGACCCTGTCGATCACCTACGTCGCCTTCATCACGCTCGCCACGATGATCGCGGCCTGCGGTGTCGTCCTCGACAACGCCATCCTGATCGTGGGCGCGATGGCGGTCGGCCCGGAGTTCGGCCCCCTGGCCGGCTTCTCCACGGCGATCGTCCAGCGCCATCCCCGCCTCGCCGTACGCTCACTGATCGCCCTGCTGGTCGGCTTCGCGGTGGCGATGGCCGTGACCGTCGCCTTCAGCCTCTTCATGGACTCGATCGGAGAGTTCACGCAGGAGCAGCTGGACGCCACCCGCCCCAACACCGCCTTCATCTACGCCCCCGACGAGTTCTCCTTCATCGTGGCGGTCCTGGCCGGCATCGCGGGCACCCTGTCCCTCACCTCAGCCAAGTCGGGCGCCCTGGTGGGAGTAGCCATCTCGGTGACAACAGTCCCCGCGGCAGCCAACGCGGCAGTCGCCCTCAGCTACGGCGACACCAAACAAACCTGGGGCTCCACCGAACAACTCCTGCTCAACCTACTGGGCATCCTCTTGGCCGGCACCCTGACGCTACTGGCCCAAAAATGGCTCTGGTCGACGCAACGCGGTAAGAAAAACGCCCCGTAAGGGGCGCGGGGAACTGCGCGACAAGCCACAACGAACCAGCAGCCCGCAACAGACCAGAACCCCCCACCCCTACCCGGCACAAACAACTACCCGAGCGCCGACTTCACCGCATCCGCAAGCCGCCCAGCCACAGACCGAGCCTGCTCAATATCCGCAGCCTCCACCATCACCCGCACCAACGGCTCAGTCCCCGACGGCCGAAGCAACACACGCCCCGTCGCCCCCAACTCCCGCTCCGCCTCAGCAACGGCAACCGCAAGCTCCGCCGAGTCCCCGACACGGGCCCTGTCGACATCCGGCACATTGATGAGCACCTGAGGCAAACGCTCCATAACAGAAGCAAGATCCCGCAGCGTACGACCCGTCTCCGCGACCCGCGCCGCCAGCAACAGCCCGGTCAACGTCCCGTCACCGGTCGTCGCGTGATCGAGGATGATGACGTGCCCGGACTGCTCGCCACCGAGGGCGTAGTCGTGCTCCTTCATCTCCTCCAGCACATACCGGTCACCGACAGCCGTCTGAATGAGCGTCAACCCCGCACGCTCCATGGCCAGTTTGAACCCGAGGTTGGACATCACCGTCGCCACCACCGTCTCGGCACGCAGCGCGGAGCGCTCCCGCATCGCCAGCGCGAGCACGGCGAGGATCTGGTCGCCGTCCACCTCCGCACCGGTGTGGTCGACGGCGAGACACCGGTCGGCGTCACCGTCGTGCGCGATGCCGAGATGCGCGCCGTGCTCGACCACGGCGGCCTTCAGCAGACCCAGATGCGTGGAGCCACAGCCGTCGTTGATGTTGAGCCCGTCCGGCTCGGCACCGATCGTGATGACCTCCGCACCGGCCCGCGAGAACGCCTCCGGCGAGACCCGCGCCGCAGCGCCGTGCGCCTCGTCGAGGACGATCTTCAGCCCGTCGAGACGGTTCGGGAGTACGGAGACGAGGTGGGCGACGTACTGCTCGAAGCCCTCGTCGTACGACGTCACCCGCCCGACACCCGCACCCGTGGGCCGGTTCCACGGAGCGCCCGTCCGGTGCTCCTCGTAGACCGACTCGATACGGTCCTCCAGCTCGTCGGCGAGCTTGTGGCCGCCGCGGGCGAAGAACTTGATGCCGTTGTCGGGCATGGCGTTGTGGCTGGCGGAGAGCATCACGCCGAGGTCCGCGCCGAGCGCGCCGGTGAGATGGGCGACCGCGGGCGTCGGCAGCACACCGACGCGCAGCACGTCCACACCCGCGCTGGCCAGGCCCGCGACCACGGCGGCCTCCAGGAACTCCCCGGACGCGCGCGGGTCACGGCCGACCACGGCGGTCGGCCGGTGCCCCGCGAACGTGCCCGCCTCGGCCAGTACATGCGCCGCGGCGACGGAGAGGCCGAGTGCCAACTCGGCCGTCAGATCCGCGTTGGCGACACCGCGCACGCCGTCTGTGCCGAAGAGTCGTCCCACTTGTCCTCCATACGTTCACAGTTCCCGGAAGGGGATCATTCCTGAAGCCCTCTAAGAATCTGATGAAAGCTCAGTTTGGAAAGCATCCGATCACGCCAGCCTTTGAGCGTCTTGTGCCGTTATACGCCTCTGGCTGTGATAAACGAACGCCCCGACGGCACTGTGGCGTGCCGCCGGGGCGTTCGGGGTACGAACAGACGCCGCCGTGATTAGCGCTTGCTGTACTGCGGAGCCTTACGGGCCTTCTTCAGACCGGCCTTCTTGCGCTCGACCGCACGGTCGTCGCGGCGGAGGAATCCGGCCTTCTTGAGGGCGCCGCGGTTGTTGTCCACGTCGGCCTCGTTCAGCGCGCGGGCCACACCGAGGCGCAGGGCGCCGGCCTGGCCGGAGACGCCGCCACCCGCGATGCGGGCGATGACGTCGTAGCGACCCTCGAGCTCGAGGACCTTGAACGGCTCGTTGACTTCCTGCTGGTGCACCTTGTTCGGGAAGTAGTCCTCGAGGGTACGACCGTTGATCTTCCACTTGCCGGTGCCCGGGACGATCCGGACGCGGGCGATGGCGTTCTTGCGGCGGCCCAGGCCGGCGGCCGGCTGGGGGTCGCCGAAGCGGGACGCCAGCGACTCCGAGGTGTACTCGCCCTCGACGGGGACCTCGGACTCGGTGGTGTAGCTCTCGATGTCGACGATCTCTTCGCCCTCGACGGGCGTCTCGACGGTGGTCTCGGCCACGATTCTCCTCAGATTCTCTTCAGTCTTAGGGGGTGGCCGGACTTACTGCGCGACCTGGGTGATCTCGAACGGAACCGGCTGCTGAGCAGCGTGCGGGTGGTTCTCGCCCGAGTAGACCTTCAGCTTCGTGAGCATCTGACGGCCCAGGGTGTTCTTGGGGAGCATGCCCTTGACGGCCTTCTCGATGGCCTTCTCGGGGTTCTTGGCGAGCAGCTCGTCGTAACGGACGGAGCGCAGACCACCCGGGTAGCCGGAGTGGCGGTACGCCATCTTCTGGGTCCGCTTGTTGCCGGACAGGTGCACCTTGTCGGCGTTGATGATGATGACAAAGTCACCGGTGTCGACGTGGGGCGCGTAGATCGGCTTGTGCTTGCCGCGCAGGATGGACGCCGCAGTGGAGGCCAGACGGCCCAGGACGATGTCCTGGGCATCGATGACGTGCCACTGGCGCGTGACATCGCCGGGCTTGGGGCTGTACGTACGCACTTCGCAGCCTTCTTCTTCAGTGGATGGGTGCTGATACATGGCATCACTGAAGCGATCGTGCAGCTGGGGACGACAGTGCCGGGAACGATGCCCGTATGCCGCCCACTGGTAACTGCTCCAGGGAACCTACGTAAGGGCCTCTCGCCTGAGAACGACCAAGCCAATACGCATAACGAACTGCAAGAGTACCCGCGCCGCCCCGGACGGGTCAAAACGACCTCGGGCCCGCTGACGCCACCGTGACCTGTGAGACGGGCCGACACACGGGTAGCCGCCCCGTCTAAGATGCGGCCCATGAGCTTTGGGCAGGGGGGTCCTCAGTCCCAGTGGGACCCCTGGAAACCGAATTCGCAGCAGCAGCCGTGGAGCAGCGGCGACGGCGAGACTCCGGACTGGGCCGCTCTCGCCGAGGCGTCGGAGACCCGCAACAAACGCCGCCGACTGCTGCTCGTCGGCGGCGGCGCGCTGGCCACCGTCGCGATAGGTGCCGCCGTCGCCGTGGCCGTGGTGTCGGCGAACGGTGACAGCGAGGCGTCCGGCAACCCGTCCTCCCAGCTGCCGTCGACCGCGGACATCCCGAGCGCGTCCGGCAACGCGGACCCGTCCTTCGCGCCGACCACCGCGCCGCCACCGCTGGACCCGAAGGACTTCGTGGCCAGCGTGAAGAAGGACAAGGCTCCGCTCAGCCCGGAGATCCTCTTCCCGGGCACGCAGCTGACCATGGGCGAGACCCTGTACAAGAAGGGCCCGACGGCCGACACGAAGAACTGCGCCTCGGCCGCCAACCCGCAGGGCACCCTCGGCAAGGTCCTCAAGGCCAACGACTGCAGCCGCTTCCTGCGCGTCACCTACACCAGGAGCGGCATCGCGGTGACGGTCGGCGTGGCCGTCTTCAACACCGAGGCACAGGCGACGAAGACCAAGGGACAGGCCGACGACAAGAGCGTCGTCGCGTCCCTGTCCGGCGGCGGCGTCAAGCCCTTCTGCAATGGCCCCACCTGCCGCACGACCACCAACTCCTACGGCCGTTACGCCTACTTCACCGTCGCCGGCTTCATCAACGGCAACGACGTCACGGACAAGAGCACCGAGGTCTTCAGCACGGGCGACGACCTCCAGGAGTTCACGTTCCGGCAGATCCGCCGGCGCGGCGAGGCCCAGGCGTCGGCTGCGGCGAACGAGTAGCGGCAGCCGGCGCATGACGGCGGCCGACAATCAGTCGGCCGCCACCCTCGGGCTCACAGGCGCTTGGCGCTGCGCAGCGTCTTGGCGTAGTACCCGTTGCCGTCCAGCCGGGAGACACCGCCCACGTCACCGATCGTCGGCCCGTTGACCTCCTCACGGCTGGAGACGAAGATCAGGTGCCCCTCGGTGTCATGTCCGAGGACCATGCCGACGTGGTCGAGCCGCTGACCGGTACGGGTGTCGAGCTTGAAGAAGACGAGGTCGCCCGGCTGGAGCTGGTCGATGGCGGAGGGCCGGTCCTTCGCCGAGATCCCGGCGAGCGGCAGGATGTCGACGCCCTCCTTGGAGCGGGCCATGCCGTTGGCGGTACGGGGCAGTCCGTCGCCGGAGGTGTCCGAGGACATCAGGGGGTAACGGGCCCGGTAGCCCAGCACCATGCGGATGAAGCCCGAGCAGTCCAGGGATCTGGCCCGCATGCTCTCCGGCTGCCCGACGGCGCCGTCCCGGAAGGGGTACGGCACCCCGAGGTAGTCGTAGAAGTCGGACTCCTCCAGGCGCAGGTCGCCACCCTCGCCCCCGGCCGTGTTCAGCGGCCCGAAGTTCGCGTCACCGGCGTAGACGGTGCCCTGCTCGTCCTTCTTCTCCGGCGTGCCGGCCACGTACTGGAAGGCGATGGCGAAGAGGTCGTCCTCCTTGCTGTCCCGGTACTCGGCGTACCAGTCCTTGAACCACTTCTTCTGCTCCGCCCCCTTGGACCACGGCTCGGGCATCAGCCGTACCCATTCCGTCGTGCTGACCTTCGACGCGGTCGAGGTCGGCTCCTGGAAGGTGCGGGCCGGGCCGGTCAGGGTCGCGGTGCGCGCGCCGTCCGTGAACACGGCCTTGATCTGGCCGTCGCCCCCGCGCAGCACGGACCGCGCCGGGTTCTCCAGCCGGGACCAGGTCTCCTTCCCGGTGTCCGTCGAGGCGGCCCCGGTGCTGCGGCCGCCCTCCAGGACCCCGACGCTGCGCACCTCGGTGACGCCCGACTCCTCCTGGCCCCGCAGTTCGACCGTGAGGTAGCCGGAGGCGCCGACGAGCGCCAGCAGCACCAGGCCCGTGACGACGGGCCGTGACTTCTTCTTCCCTGCCATCAATTGCTCCTCGGTTGTCAGACGGTCGGCATGACGCCGAGCAGCAGGCCGGCGGCGACGACGATGTAGGCCATGAGGGAGACGGTGCCCGTGGCCAGCAGGGTGGCTCCCTTGGGCTGGCGCACCATCTGGTAGGCGATCAGACCCGGCACGATGAAGCCGAGGGTCTGGTTGCCGTACAGCAGCGGGAACTCGATCGAGAGCACGATCATCACCGTGGCCTGCAACAGCACACCCAGCAGCACCACCGCCGCGAACAGCCGCTTGCCGTACAGGATCACCAGTCGCTGCATGATCTTGGTGCCGCCGTAGGTCAGGGCGGTGACGCCCACCACCATGGCGGCGCGCTGCAGGTCCTCGATCAGGGTGAGCGCGAGCCAGCCGGGGGTGATCATGCCGCCGGGCGACAGGTTGGTCGTGAGATAGCAGAGCAGCGAGAAGAACAGGCCTATGGCGATGCCCAGGGCGGCCATCTCGGGGGTCAGGGCGGCGGTGGTCAACGAGGTCTCCGGACGAGGGGTGCAGGTTCAGGGGCGGAGCGGGCACACGAGGGGCGCCACGCGCGGGACGGGTGTCAGGCGCGCGGCGGGTGTCCACCTCCGTCGTCGTCCGTCGACGGCTGCGCGGTGCGGAACCACGCCGACACCGCCGCCTGCCCGGCCCCGGGCGGCAGCTGCGCCGGAGCCTGCGGCAGGTCTTGGCCGTACTGCTGGGGCTCGGCGTACTGCTGCGGCTGGGCGTACTGCTGGGCCCCTTGGTATCGCTGGCTCTCGCCGTACGGCTGCTGCCCTGTCCCGTATCCCCCGTCGGCCGCGGCTGCGGCATACGCCCCCGGCGTCTCGGCGTACCGCCCCGCCGGCTGCGCCGGGATGCTGATCACCGGAATCTCCTGGGTCTGCGTGGCCTGGTACCGCTCCTCGTAGGCCGTGGGGTACGAGGCGTACGGGTCCAGGCGCTGCGGCTGGTGCGGTGTGGCGGCGGCCGACTGCCCGGGCTCGTCGGCGTCGCTCTCGTCCGCCGGGAGCTCGGCCAGGTACTCGAGGAGCTCCTCGCCCTGTCCGTGGATGTTGCCGATGGCGACCAGGGAGGAGCCGTCGGACATCCGGCCGAGCAGGGTCGGCATGAACTCGTCCGCCGCGCGGCGCTCGCCGCCGAGGTCGACCGCGCGGTCGCGCCAGTCGGCGGGGATGGCGTCGATGGCGCTCTTGGACGGGTGCCCGATGACGAAGACGTTGTCCGGCTGCAGGTCGGGGATGATCTCGCCCATCTGCCCGTTGCGCTCCACCCGGTCCGGGCGGCAGTTGATCACGACGTTCAGGGGGCGGCGGATCGCGCCGAGGTCGAGCAGCTGGTTGATGTTCATCAGCGTGGACTCGGGGTCGTTCGCCGCGAAGACGTTGGCGAAGGCGAGTCGCTTGCCGTCCGGGGCGACGTACTTCTCCACCGAGAGCACACCCGGGTCCGGCGGGGCGTCGTACATGCCCTGCAACGCGACCTTGCGCTCGACGCCGAGCAGGTCCGCCACGACCAGCGCGATGGCCACGTTCTCCTTGAAGGTGAACCAGCTGAAGCCGCGCAGCTCCTCGTCGGTGACCGTGTCCGGGTCGGCGTAGATCAGCTTGCAGTTACGGGCGTCCGCCTCCTCCTGGAGGATGTGGAAGCGCTCCTTCTCGGCAGTCACGCAGATGCCGTCCTCCGGCATCGAGCGGCACAGCGAGCGCGCCACGTCGTCCAGGGTGGGCCCCATCTCGGCGAGGTGGTCCTCACGGACGTTGCAGAGCACGCCGATCGTCGAGCGGATCAGCTTGCTCTGGTTGACCTCCTGCAGCGCCGGCATGACCGCCATGCACTCGATGACCAGCGCGTCGGGACGGTAGGTGGCGGCCCGGCGGACGATGCCGATCTGCTCGACCACGTTGGCGATGCCGAACTTGCGGTAGACCGGCTCCTCCGTGGCGTCCGGGTGGATGAAGCGCGCCGCGGTGCCCGTCGTCTTGGCCACGGTGACCAGCTCACCGCCGCGCAGGGCGCCCGCGCACAGCCGGGTGATGGAGGACTTGCCGCGGATGCCGTTGACCAGCACCCGGGAGGGGATGGTGTGCAGCGCGGCGTAGTGCCTGCGCTGCTCGATGATGCCCGCGATCAGCAGGAACACCCCGCCGATCAGCAGCACGAAGTAGAGGTAGAGCACGGCCGGTCACCTTCCTCCGGCGCCGAGCCGGGGCTCGGCACTCCGGCGCGACTGGTTCTGCCTGCGGGCCTGCAACTGCTGGCGGACCAGTTCGAGGCTGCGGACGACGGCCCCCACCTCGTCGTGGTAGCGGGGGTAGAGCACGGTCTTGAGGTCGCCGTCGGCCAGCTTCTCGGCGCTGCTCGCCAGCGCGCGCAGCGGCCGGACCACGACCAGGTGGATCCAGCCCAGGCAGACCACGATCAGCGCGAGCCCGAGCATCCCGGCGAGCACGCTGCGGTCCTCGCGTTCGTACGGGGCGATCTCGAAGTGCTTGGCGTTCTGCCAGCTGACCACGGTCCAGCCGATGTCGGCGGCCACGCCGCCACCGGAGAAGGGCGCCGCGGCGGCGACGGTGACCGAGCGCCCCTCGCGGATCAGCAGGCCGTTCTCCACTGGGCCCGCGCCCACTCTGACGCTGCCGGCCCGCACGAGGTCGGTGAGCGATTCGCGCGGCAGGTCCTCGAAGGCGAGGAAGCCGTCGCTGGCGGCGATCGTCCTGGCCTTGGTGTCGACCACGCGGACCTCGCCGAGACCGGGCCGGTTCAGCAGCGAGTTGAGGAACTCCACCCGTACCTCGCCGACCAGGGTCATGTCCTTGTGGTCCGGTACGGGGGCCCCGGCCTGGATCACCGGTTTCTTGCCGCCCTCGCCCGACACGCGGACGAGCGAGTCGGTCTCCTCTTCGTCCTCTTCCTCGCTCCAGGTGGAGTCGGGCTCCGCCCCGGCGCGGGCGACGACGTCGCCCTCGTCGACGACGTACAGGGAGCCGTAGCGCGTGTGCTTGCGCAGGGCGTCGTCGAGCACGCCCGTGGTGGCGTCGGGGTCGTCCGCGTCGATCAGACGGGAGATGGAGACGAGGTCGGCCTGGGCCTCGTTGAGGGCCCGGCGGACGCGGTCGGCGACCAGGTCGGTGCGGTCGCGCTGGTCGTTGACCATGGTGCTCGGCACACTCACCGACGCGTCCGTGCGGTTGAGCAGCAGACCGACCGGCACGCACCACAGCAACAGCAGGGCGGCGGTCAGCGCCAGCGGAACCCGCAGTCCGAGCCGGCCCTTACGACCACTGGCCTGGGACTCCACGTCCCCACCGGACAGCTGCGCGCGCAGCCGCTCCAGGGCGGCGCCGATGCGGGCGGCCTCGCCCCAGCGGGGCACGGCCACGGGACGGGTCAGATCGCCGCGGGCCAGTCGGCGGGACTCCAGGAAGAGCCCCAGCAGGGGCCGCTGCACGGCCATCCACAGCAGGGCCGCCGCCACCAGCCCGAAGACCACCAGGACGCCGGCCGCCACCAGCCCGTACAGCTCCCGCTCCTGTCCGACGGCCTGCTCCTGCACCACGGGCAGCATGGCTACGACCGTCAGCCCGAGGCCCGCGCCGACGCTCTTGCGCTGCTCGGGGTCGGCGGAGGCGAGGGAGGCGTATCCGGCGGTGGCGATACGGCCGTTGTAGGAGTCGCCCAGCAGGGTTCCGCTGACGCCCGGGTAGCCGCGGGATCCGGGCTCCCTGGCGCTGACGGGATCCTGCTCGGTCTCCGTGGCCGCCTGTTCGGACAGCCGGGTCATCTGCTTCTGCAGGAAGGAGAGTTCGCTGCGCTCCGCGTCCGAGTTGAGCGCCTCGGCCCGCTCGAAGCCGGCCGTGGCGAGGACCTCGCCGCCGCGGGCCACCACGGCCATCGAGCGGAACGGGCCCAGGTTGATGGCGGGCACGGAGAGGCTGTTGGAGGCGATCAGCAGTTGCTGCGGACGGTCCTTCCAGTCGAGGAGGGCCATGGTCATCAGCCGCACATCGCCGGTCTTCAGCCGGACCATGCGGGGAGTGAGGGCGTTCTCACCGGTCAGGACGTCCTTGTCCAGCCAGGCGAGCGGAATCGTTTCACCCCTCGCGGCGAGCACCTTGCCGCTCTCCAGGTCCAGCACGGTGGTGCCGGTCCACTTCTGGTACGTGTTGCTCAGGTCCGACAGCACCCGCTCCGGATCGGCGGGCTCCCCCGCCTTCAGCGCGGCCGCGGTGCGGTTCAGGTCGGTGACCCGCTCGTCGATCGACGCACGCAGGGCGATGGCGCCGTCCTGCGCGAAGTGCTTCTGGGAGCTCAGCACCGCCTTCGGCACGGCCGGCTCACCGGCGGGGCCCAGCACTTTGGCGGTCAGCCCGGCCAGGGCGAGGATCAGCAGGCACAGCAGCGCGATCGGCGGTCGTATACCGCCCAGGAGCGGCATGTCGGCGCGTCTACGCATACGCCGCCGCCCGCCCCGTCCTGGGCGTGGCGCGCTTTGTGTCGAAATCACCGGTGGTTTCCTTCGCCTCTTCACTACTCAGGCGCTCGCTGGAGCCACCGCTGACGCGGACATGAGACGCCGTCACTTTAAAAGACGGTTAAAACGCGCCGGGGTTGGGTTTCGGCGGGCAACCGCTGTCTGTGTCACTCGTCACTTCGTCAACGAGAGCTGCTCCAGACCGTCGCCACCTGGGGCGCCGCGGTTGTAGAGGAAGCCGCGGGTGCGGTCGGCGGCCAGCCGGTAGCGGGCGAGCCGGTCCTCGGACAGCTCTCCGGGACGGTCGAGCAGCTGCTGCACGTCCACCACGCGATGGTCCTCGACGGCTCCTTCGGGCGCCTTCTCCCCTGCCTCCACCTCCGGCGGGATGTCGACCAGCGTGGTCCGGTAGCGGGCGCCGACGTCCCAGCCGTCGGTCGTCTCCCTGAACTCGAACCAGCCGATCGCGCCCTCCTCGGTGAGGCCGGTCGGCGAGGAGTGGCGGGCCACCTGGTTGCCGAGGCTGTAGGCGATCCAGGTGCCGTTGAGCTTCTGGATGGGCTGCACCACGTGGGAGTGGTGACCGATCACCAGGTCGATCCCGGTCTCCTTGGTGATCCGCTCCGCCAGCTTCAGCTGCGGGACGCTCGGCTCGTTGTAGTGCTCCAGGCCCCAGTGGACCGAGAGGATCACCACCTCGGCGCCCTTCTTGCGGGCCTGGGCCTCGGCCTTCTTGATGGGGTCGATGCCGATCCGGTTGAGGGCCCAACGCTCCTTCTCGGGCGTGGGGTTGAGGAAGGACTCCCAGGAGAAGGAGAGATGGGCGACCTTGACGCCGTTGACGTCCCGGATGTTGATCTGCTCTGCTTCCTCGGGCGTACGCGCGGACCCGGTGTGGCCGAGGCCCACCTTGTCCATCGTGTCCAGGCTCCGCTTCACGGCCTTGAGGCCGTGGTCGTAGGTGTGATTGGAGGCCGTGGAGCAGGTGTCGTACCCCACGTCCTTGAGAGTCGTGAGGATCTGCGGCGGAACGAGGAACTCGGGGTACCCCTCGAAGGGGCCCTCGGGCGTGCCGACCGGAGTCTCCATGTGACAGATGGCCAGATCGGCCTTGCTGATGACCGGCTTCACCCCGGCCATGAGCGGTCCGAAGTCCAGCCCGGCCTGCCCCTCATCGGTCTTCTTGGCGTCCTTGGCCGCCTGTTCGACCAGTTCGGGGTGGATGAGCACATCACCCGCGGCGGCGACGGTGAACGAGCGCCCGCCCGGCTTCACCTGCGCCCCGGACGGCTCGGAGGCACACGAGGCGACCAGGCCGGCCAGAGCTCCCAGAACCGCCACCGAACGGCCTATACGGAGAGACTTACGGAATGTCACCGCGCCATACTCACATGGGCCTCACAGCTCAATCGGTCATTGCCGTCACAAGACAGTCACGTTTCGCTCGCATTCTTGCCCAAGGGGTTTTGATCGTGGCACTGGCCGGCTGCCAGACGGCATCACCCGAGTCCACGGAAGGTTCGGTTCCGAAATCTCGGGAGCTGGTGGACCTCCGCAGCCGGATCCTCACGTATACGGCCGACCTCGAGCCCGACGCCTCCTACACACCGCCCGGCGCGGCCCGGCGCGAACAGCTGGCGCGCGGCGTAGGCCGTCTGCTGGACGGCGACGCGGAGAAAGCTGAGCGCCTGCTCGCCCCCCTCGGCCTCGGCGTCACCCGCCTCACCGACACCGACTCCGGCCGCCGCTACGACGAGATCGCCGCCCTGCGACCGGACGGCGAGGCCGCGAGCTGGGGCCGCCTCTACCTGACCGCCGACTCCGCGGTGCGCTGGAACGTACAAGTACCGCACCCGGTCTCCGACCGCGACACCGAGGCACTAGGCGTCCGACTGCTGGAGGACACCCCCTCGGGCGCCCTCGTCGTGGCCGGCGCCCACCGCCGCGCCGGCCGCGCGGACGCCGCGGACGTCGCCCACCGCGAGGACAGCGCCTTCCACGCCATCGTCGTCGAGCTCCAGAAGCGCGGGGTGCCCGGCCTCCAACTCCACGGCTTCGCCGAGACGTCCGAGCGCCCCTACGAGGCCATCGTCTCCGGCGGCGCGGCCCAGAGCACGTCCGACGAGGCCTCGGCACTGGCCGACCATCTGGAGTCGGAAGGGCTGCGCGTCTGCCGCGGCTGGTCGGCCCGCTGCCCACTGGAAGGCACCTCGAACGTCCAGGGCAGGTCCGCGGAACGCCGTCACGCCACGTTCCTCCACGTGGAACTGTCCCCCGACGCCCGCGACGACGGCCCCGACGCCGACGAAACGACGGAGGCCCTCGGCGACCTCCTGAGGACGTGGTCGCAGGACTGAGTACGCCATGACCAACGCCCTATAGGGGCGCGGGGAACTGCGCGACAAGCCACGACGAACCCGCACCCTCCAACGATCCGTAGCGCCCGCCCCGTACCGAGAGACAATCACCCCACGTCATATCGGGGAGGGGGCGAGGGCAATGCGCATGCGAGGCCGGATCCGGCTGGTAGGTGCCGCGGCGAGCGCTGCGGTGCTGGCCCCGCTCGCAGTGTGGGCCTGGCCCGACCAGGACGACGGCGAGACCGGACCCCCGCCGGTGCCGACCGATCTCCGGGACCGCGACCCGAAGGCCACCCCCGAGGCACGCCAGGTGTACGCGATGCTCGCGAACCTGGAGAACACCGCCCGCCGCGGCCGCCCGAGCCGCACGGTGATCGGCCAGCACGTCGAGCTGCACAACGAGCGGTACAACGCGCAGTACGGCGACTACCGGGGCACCAAGCCGCCGGGCTACTACTACCGCAAGGCCCGCGACATCACCGGCCGCCTGCCCGGCTTCGTGGAGCTGGACCTCGGCCCCGGCTACGGCCAGCCCGGCTGGGCGGTGGGCCGGTCCCGCTCCTACTCCGGCGACTGGCCGGGCTGCCGCCGCCATTGGGGGTATGTCGAGGACGCCGTGGACCTGGCCGTCGGCGTGTGGGCGGGCCTGCCCAGGGCGGCGGCCGATGGCTCGTACCGCCCCTCGGGCACCCACCGGGAGTGCGCGACCGGAGCCGAGATGTCCCTGCCGCACAACGGCGGCGCCCCGGCGGGCCTGGTCGGCTTCTCGTTCCACCAGCCCTACCCCGGCAGCCCGGTCAAGGGCTTCCCGCAGACGCTGCACCGCAACTCGCCCGCCGCCAAGGACCCCCGCTGGTTCGCCCGGGTGGTGAGCCGGGGCACCACCGAGCACCGGGACCTGCTGCGGGACCTCGCCTATCTCGCGGACCACCTGGGCTACCTCGCCGACCAGGGCGTACCCGTGCTGCTGCGGCCGTACCACGAGATGAACACCGCACCGGGTCGTGGCTTCTGGTGGTCCGGCCAGGACCCGGCGGCCTTCCGGAAGCTGTGGCATGTGACATACGACTACCTCGTCCACCGCCGCGGTCTGCACAACCTGATCTTCGTCTGGGCCCCGAACTCCTGGCACAGTTCCTACGGCCGCGAGCCCGGGCCGTACTACCCCGGCGGGCGCTACGTCGACATCGTCGGCGTCGACGACTACAGCGACACCCCGGCCGAGCCGTTCGGCGGCGGAACCTGGACCGAGGTGTGGTTCCGCGGTCTGGAGACGTACCGCAGGCCCCGGATCGTCTCCGAGTCCTTCCATGTCCCGCTCAACGCCGCGCAGCCCAAGACCCTGGTCAGGACGCCGTGGGTGCTGTGGACGGTGTGGGGGCAGGCACTGTCGTACGACAACGTCTCCGAGCCGCGGAAGAAGAACACCACAGACGACGTGAAACGGACTTACCACTCCTCCCGTGTGATCACGGCTCAAGACTTCGCCTGATTAACTTTTAAACACATCTTCCTCACAGCGGTTCCATGGTCCGGACACGTATGCCAGGATCGTGCTCCTGTTCGGTCAATGGTTCTGGACGCCTGGGGGGGCATCTGAGCGGCGATTGGCCGATTTTTACGCCAGCAGGGCGTTGAGGGGTGGGGATCCCGGAGTGAAGGTGCCGTAGTGCGCTCTGTCGCGCCGCGGCCGAGATCTGTCGCTGCCTCAACGCACCACCGATCTCACGGGGGAGTTCCGCAGTCGTCATGGCATCGACACTGGTCGACGGGGGTGTGCCGCACTCACGGCACAATCAGAAACTGGCCAAGCGCACAGCGTCGTGGAAGCCCGGCATCCTCCCGTTCCTGCTGCCCTTCGTCCTTCTGGTCGCCTTCGGGCTATGGACCTATCGGCCCAGTTCATCACCGCTGAGCTGGGCACTGACCGTCGTATGGTCCCTGCCCGTGATCGGCGTGATGGTGGGCATCCAAGGCGCCCTGCTGATCCGCCGCCGGGTCCGCAAGAACGACCGGATGACCCCGCCGGCGCCGGCCCAGGAGGACTTCCTGATCGTCCTCTGCCCGACCATCGGGCGGCACGACACCTACCCGGCCCTGGAGCGCTCGATCCTTTCCTACGTCGAGCATCTGCCCGAGTGGTTCCCGTACATGCGCGTCGACATCCTCACCGAAGAGGGCTGCGAGGCGGCGGAGGACATCGACCGGCTCGCCGCCTCCCACCCTCTGATCCGGGTGATCACCGTTCCCAAGGCGTATGTCCCGGCCAACGGCACCCGCTTCAAAGCGCGTGCCAACCACTACGCCCATGAGCTGCGCATCGAGGAAGGCGAGGCCCTCGACCACGTCTGGGTGCTGCACATGGACGACGACACCGGCGTCGGCCCCGACACCGCCTCCTCGCTGGCCCAGTTCATCAACCGCCAGCGCCGCGCCCACCCCGACGAGGCCAAGCACATGGCCCAGGGCATCCTCACGTACCCCCGCGAGAACGCCGTCAACCTCTTCACCTGGCTCGCCGACGCGGTACGTCCCGCCGACGACATCGCCCGCTTCCGCGCTCTGACCGGCATGGGCACGCCGGCCGCCGGTGTGCACGGCGAGTTGCTGGTGCTGCGCGCCTCCATCGAGGCCACGATCGGCTGGGACTTCGGCCCCAAGGAGATCGTCGAGGATGCCCGCCTCGCCCTGACTTTCTGCCGCCGCTACCCGGGCCGCAGCGACTGGTTCAACGGCCGCTGCTACGGGGCCTCCCCTGCGACCGCCCGGGACTTCATCAAGCAGCGCGACCGGTGGGCCTGGGGCCTGGTGGCACTCTGCTTCAACAAGGCAGTGCCCTGGCGCTACCGATGGTTCCTGTCGATCTGTGTCACCACCTGGATCCTCGGCCCGCTCCAGCACATCGTCGCCGTGCTGTGCATCGGTCTTCTCGTCGGCGATCTCAACACCTCGCCCGTGACCCAGTCCGTGGTCATCCTGTGGGCCCTCAACTTCGCCTATGTCATCTGGACCTACTGGGAGGGGCTGCGGCTGAACGCGCTCGCGTCGATCAGCGGGCGGCGCAAGTGGTGGGAGCCGATCGTCGTGGTCGCGCTCATCCCCGTCTTCTCCGTGCTGGAAGGACTCGGCGGCTTCAAGGGCTTCCTGAAGTTCGTCCGGCGCGAGGAGAACAAGTTCGTCGTGATCGCCAAGCCCGCCTGATCCCCCGGAAGACACCTGACATGCGCTCGCGACTGCCTCTGCTCGCCATCTTCCCGGTGACCGTCCTCACCATCGTGCTGGCCACCCCCTTCGTCCTCGGCGACCACCCGGTGCGCTGGGAGTCGGGCTCGGCCCTGCCCCGAATCGTCAAGGACGGCTCCAAGGACTCCACCACCCCGGCCGACGACTCCTCCGGTACGACACCCTCGTCGTCCGCTGCGTCTTCCGCCGCCGACACCCTCAAGGTCGCCAAGCCCTGGAAGGCCGGCATGGCGCAGTGGGGCGTGCAGCTCTACTGGGAAGAGGAGAAGAAGAAACGCTCCGGCACGTTCATCGAGGACCAGGCCCGCAAGCACGCCAAGTACCTCATCGGCCTGGGCGCGAATTCGGTGTCCCTGTCCTTCCCCTTCTTCACCGAGGGCATCACGTCCGACGAACTCTCCGCCGAATCCAAGACACCGTCCCCTGAACGCCTGCAGCGAGTGCTGAAGGTGTTCGAGGACGCCGGCTTCCGCACCACGCTCCGCCCGATCATGGACGAGGCGTCCCTGGACCCGCCGACCGGCTGGCGCGGCAACATCGAACCGGCCTCGCGCTCCGCTTGGTTCGCGTCCTACAAGAAGTTCCTCACCCCGTATCTCGAGGTCGCCGAAGAAGAGAAGGCGAACACCTTTGTGATCGGCACCGAGCTCAACTCCTTGGAGGGCGACGCAGGCTGGGACGCCCTGGTCGCCTCCGCCGAGAAGACCTTCTCCGGCGAGGTCGCCTACGACGCCAACTGGGACAACTACGTCTCCGGCCGCATCAACATGCCGGTCAGCCACCTCGGCGTCGACGCCTACTTCCCCGTGAAGGTCGCGGACACCGCACCCGTCGAGACGCTGGTCGAGGGCTGGAACGACTGGCTGGACAAGAAGGCCACCGGCCCGCTGCCCAACCTCACCATCGCCGAGGCCGGCATCGGCGCGATGACCCGCGCCTACCACGCGCCCGGCGACTTCTACACCAAGCGCGCCGTCAATCCCCAGGTGCAGGCCAACTGGTACAAGGCCGTCTGCCAGGTCGTCCAGGAACGGCAGATGCAGGGCCTCTACTGGTGGTCGATCTGGTTCGACGACGACCCGAACACCCCGCCGGACGACAAGGTCGCGTCCCGGCTCGACTTCGCCGGCCGTCCCCAGACCGAGAAGGCCGTCAAAGCCTGTTTCACCTCCGACTACGCAGGTCCTGGCACCACAGCCCAGTAATCCGGCAGCACAGGAGATCCCCCCACGCCTCCATCACCCGTCCCCGCGACCCAAGGCGGACACCACATGACTGAAGCGATCCTTCTCGTGGGCGGTCAGGGCACCAGACTCCGGCCCCTGACCAGCCACACCCCCAAGCCGCTGCTCCCCGTGGCCGGGGTGCCGTTCCTCACGCACCAACTCGCGCGAGCAGCCGCGGCCGGGATCACCCGGATCGTTTTCGCGACCTCCTACCTTGCCGAGCTCTTCGAGGAGGAGTTCGGTGACGGCAGCCGCCTCGGCCTGGAGCTGGAGTACGTCACCGAGACGACCGCCCTCGGCACCGGCGGCGCCATACGCAACGCCGCCGAGCGGCTGCGCAGCGCACCCGACGAGCCGGTGCTGATCTTCAACGGCGACATCCTCTCCGGCGTGGACCTCGCTGCCCTGCGTGAGGACCACCGTGCCTCGGGAGCCGATGTCACCCTGCATCTGAAGCGGGTGGCCGATCCCCGTGCCTTCGGTCTCGTCCCCACCGACGCGGAGGGCCGCGTCCAGGCGTTCCTGGAGAAGCCTCAGACCCCGGAAGAGATCACCACCGACCAGATCAACGCGGGTTGCTACGTCTTCACCCGCTCCGTGATCGACCGCATCCCCGCCGGCCGGGTCGTCTCCGTGGAGCGCGAGACCTTCCCCGAGTTGCTCGCTACGGGCGCGCATGTGCGCGGAGTCGTAGACGACAGCTACTGGCTGGACCTGGGTACCCCGGCCGCCTTCGTGCAGGGCTCTGCCGACCTGGTGCGCGGCCTGGTCACCTCCCCCGCGCTGCCCGGCCCGGTCGGTGACGCCCTGGTGCTGCCCGGCGCTGAGGTGCACCCCAGCGCGGTGCTCAGCGGCGGCACGGTCGTGGCCGCCGGCGCCGTGGTCGGTGAGGGAGCCGTGGTCGAGGGCAGTGTGCTGCTGGCCGGCGCCCGGATCGACGCCCGGACCAGCCTGCACCGCTCCGTCGTGGGCCGCCACGCCCGAATCGGCGAGGGCAGCGTGCTGCAAGCCGCCGTGGTCGGCGACGGGGCCCACGTGGCCGAGGGCAACGAACTCCCACCCGGCCTCCGTGTCGCCTGCGGCGCCCTGCTGGCCGCCCACGCCGTCCGCACCTCCGCATCCCCCGCTCCCTGCACCTCGCAGGGCGTCGCCCACTCTGGAGTACCCCATGCATCGTCAGCCGCCCACTGACCATCCCGGCCAGGACGGCCACGGTCAGCAGGGGTACGGCCGGCCGAGCTACGGACAACCGGCGAACGGACAACAGCCGTACGGCACCCCGCCCGTTCCGCAGCAGCACGTCGGCGGGCTGGTTCCGCAGCAGCCGCAGAGCTACGTCCCGCACGTCCCTCACGTCCCTCAGCAGCCACAGGCGCAGCAGCCGTACGTCCCTCAGCACGATGGATTCGACGCGTACGACACCGCGGTCGCCGCTCCCGAGCCGGAACCCGCGCCGCGGCGGGCGCCGGAGCCGAAGCCGGAAGCCAAACCGGAACCGGCTCCTCTGCGGTCCCGCTTCCAGGCCGTCGACGGCCTGCGCGGCATCGCCATCCTGTCCGTGCTGCTGTACCACACCAACTGGTTCAGCAACGGCCTGTTCGGCGTGGACGCCTTCTTCGTGCTGTCGGGCTTCCTGACCACTCTCCTGCTGATCCGCGAGGTCGAGCGCACCGGCCGTATCCGCATCGGCCGCTTCTACCGCCGCCGCTTCAAGCGGCTGCTGCCGGGACTGATGGTGACCCTCACCCTGGTCGTGGGGATCTCCTATCTCACCAGCCCGCTCAAGGAGGCCCAGACCGTCTCCGAGCAGGCGCTCGGCGCGCTCCTCCAGATCGGCAACTGGGCCCAGATCGCCCGCGGTGACGCGTACTGGGACCACTTCGGTGCCATCCAGCCCCTGTCGGCGATGTGGTCACTGAGCATCACCGAGCAGTTCTACGTCGTGTGGCCGCTGGTCCTCGTGGTGTCCTTCGCCGTCTTCCGCAAGCGTGTGCTCCCGGTCGCCTTGGTCACCATGCTGTTGTTCGGTGCCTCGGCGCTGGTCGCGCCGGTGCTGTGGCGGGGCGGCAACCACGACACCGACTTCCTGTACCTGGCGACGCAGACCCGCGCCGTGGCCTTCATGGCGGGCGCGGCCGCCGCGTTCCTCGTGTACCTGGTGCAGCGCAGGGCGGCGCAACGCGACACCGAGAGCAGCGCCGGGTACCACCTGGCCACGGTGACCGGAATCCTGTCCCTCGCCGTCGTGATCTATCTCAGCATCAAGGTCAGCACCTACCATGAGCCCCGCCTCTACCAGGGCGGACTGGCAATCGTCGCCTTCCTGATCGCGCTCACCGCGGCCTGCCTCAGCACCGACCGCGGCCCACTGGCTCGGGTGCTGCGGCTGAAGCCGCTCATGGAGATCGGCCAGATCTCGTACAGCCTTTACCTGCTGCACCTGCCGGTGTACTGGCTGCTGCTGATGGTCTACCCGGACATGAAGCCGTACGCCCTGTTCCTGCTCGGCACCGGTCTCACCTGGCTCCTGTCGATGGTCATGCACTACACCATCGAGCAGTACCGGGTCCGCGACTGGCGCCCCGTCAAGGTGGTCCCCTTGTTCACCGCGGCCTCGTTGGCCATCGGCTTCGGCTCCTGGTACCTGCCCACTTACATCGCCGACTCCATGCGCCCCGACGGCAAGCCGCTGGTGCTCACCCTGGGCGACTCCATGGCTGAGGACTTCGCGACGGCGCTGGCACAGCACGGGGACGACTACGCGGTGGTCGACGGCGGCCAGCGCGGCTGCGGTGTGATGTCCCCGGCCGCCGTTCGCGACCGAACGGACACGGTCTTCGACAACTGGGACTCCTGCCTGAACTGGGAGGAGTTCTGGGCGGACCAGCTCCAGGGCTCCCAGCCAGACGCGGCCCTCATCCATCTGGGCTGGGACGCGGCGGAACAGAAGATCGACGGCAAGTGGCTGACCGCGTGCAGTCCCGCCTACAAGTCCCGCTACGTCAAGCAGCTCGGCAAGGCCATGGAGCTGATCCGTACGGAGTCCCCCGACACCCGGATCATGCTCATGAACGAGCGGAACTACAACGGCGCGATCACCTCGGACTGGGGAACCTGCTTCAACGAGGTCGTCGCCGAGTTCACGAAGGCCTCCGACACCCAGGTCCACCTGGTCGACCTCGACGGGTTGCTGTGCGACAGCACGGACTGCCGCCAGACGACGGACGGGGGCGGCCGCCTCTATCCGCAGGGCGACGACGTCCATCTCTCCAAAGCGGGCCTCGACTTCGTGGCACCGTGGCTGGAGAACGAAGTGGCAACGGCCCTGAAGTCCTGATACCGGAGGAGGCCTGGCCGGCTCCCCCCCTACCCGCAGCACCCCGCCGACGGCAACGTCCGCCTGTTCCGCGCCTCCTTGTTCCGCGCGGCCAGCAACTCGTCGGCGGGGTAACCGACTTCCTCCAACGTCAGCCCGTGCGGCCGTACGACATGCACGGCGGAGTCACGCACCCCGGCGGCCAGCACCTTCCCCGGCCAGTCCGGCCCCCGATGCCCGTCCCCCACGAACAACAACGCGCCGATCAACGACCGCACCATGTTGTGGCAGAACGCATCGGCCCGCACGGTCGCCGTGACGATCCCGTCCTCACCCCGCACCAGGCTCAGCTCCTGCAGCGTGCGAATGGTGGTCGCCCCCTCCCGCTTCTTGCAGTAGGCGGCGAAGTCATGCTCCCCCAGCAGCCCTTGAGCCGCCTCGTTCATGGCATCGACGTCGAGCGGCCAGTCATGCCACAGCACATGACTCCGCAGCAACGGATCAACGCCCCCCGGATTGTCGGTGACGCGATACGCATACCGCCGCCAGACAGCCGAGAACCGCGCATTGAACCCGGCCGGCGCCTCCCTCAGCGCCCACACCCGCACGTCCTTCGGCAACCGCCCGGCCAGCCGCTTCAGCAACTTCTCGTGATGCTCCCCCCACACCTCCCGAGGCAGATCGACATGCGCGACCTGCCCCCGCGCATGCACCCCGGCATCAGTCCGCCCGGCCACGGTCAGCTCATACGTCTCCCGGGACCGCGTAACGGTCCGCAGAGCGTCCTCGATCTCACCCTGCACGGTCCTACGCCCACCGGCCTGCTTGGCCCAGCCGGAGAACTCGGTCCCGTCGTAGGACAGATCAAGGCGCACTCGCACGAACCCGGGCGCTGCGTCATCACTCACGTACAGATCCTCTCAGCAACACAAAAGCGGGCCCGCCCCTTGAAAGGAACGGACCCGCAATCGCGCCCCAAAGGGGCGCGGGGAACTGCGCGACAAGCCACGACGGCGCCGCAGCCGCCACCACACAGCCCCCGGCAGAACGCTTACGCGTCCTTCGACTCCTCGGCGACAGTCTCCTCGGCAGGAGCCTCCTCCGCCTTGGTCACGTCAACCTTGGTCTCAACCGCAACCTCGGCGTCCTTGGCGGCACGCTTAGTCGCAGCCTCGGCCTCACCCGTCGCCTCCTGCGCGACCGTCAGCGCCTCGACCAGCTCGATGACAGCCATGGGCGCGTTGTCGCCACGGCGGTTACCGATCTTGGTGATCCGGGTGTAACCACCCGGACGGTTCTCGTAGCGCGGACCGATCTCGGTGAAGAGCGTGTGGACGACGCTCTTGTCCGTGATGACCTGGAGCACCTGACGGCGGTTGTGAAGGTCGCCCTTCTTCGCCTTGGTGACCAGACGCTCGGCGTACGGCCGCAGACGACGGGCCTTCGCCTCGGTGGTGGTGATCCGGCCGTGCTCGAAGAGCGCCTTCGCGAGGTTCGCGAGAAGCAGCTTCTCGTGCGCGGCACTGCCGCCCAGACGGGCACCCTTGGCGGGCTTCGGCATGATGTTTCTCCTAGGTGTCTGCCCCGGCCGTATCAGGTACCGAGGTCAGTATCCGAGCAGACGGTCGTCTGTCGGAGATCCGGGGTCCGCTGACGCGAACCCCGGAGGAGGAAACCGATCAGTACTGCTCGGTCTCCACAAAGCCCGCGTCCGCGTCGTCGTCCGCGCCGAACGCGTCCGCCGCAGCAGTCGGGTCGAATCCGGGCGGGCTGTCCTTGAGCGCCAGGCCCATACCCGCCAGCTTCGCCTTGACCTCGTCGATGGACTTCGCCCCGAAGTTACGAATGTCGAGGAGGTCCGCCTCGGAGCGCGCGACCAGCTCACCCACGGAGTGGATGCCCTCACGCTTGAGGCAGTTGTACGACCGAACGGTGAGCTCAAGCTCCTCGATCGGCAGCGCCAGGTCGGCGGCAAGGGCGGCGTCCGTGGGGGACGGACCCATGTCGATGCCCTCGGCGTCGATGTTGAGCTCGCGCGCCAGACCGAACAGCTCGACCAGGGTCTTACCGGCCGACGCCATGGCGTCACGCGGACGCATCGCCTGCTTGGTCTCGACGTCGACGATCAGCTTGTCGAAGTCGGTGCGCTGCTCGACACGCGTGGCCTCGACCTTGTACGTGACCTTCAGCACCGGCGAGTAGATGGAGTCGACCGGAATACGCCCGATCTCCTGGCCCACCTGCTTGTTCTGCACGGCGGAGACATAACCACGGCCGCGCTCGACCGTGAGCTCCATCTCCAGCTTGCCCTTGCCGTTGAGAGTGGCAAGAACCAGATCCGGGTTGTGCACCTCGACACCGGCCGGGGGCGCGATGTCGGCGGCGGTGACCAGACCCGGACCCTGCTTGCGCAGGTACATCACGACCGGCTCGTCGTGCTCACTGCTCACGACCAGCTGCTTGATGTTGAGGATCAGGTCGGTGACGTCCTCCTTGACGCCCGGCACGGTGGTGAACTCGTGCAGGACACCGTCGATGCGGATGCTGGTGACAGCAGCGCCGGGGATCGACGACAGGAGGGTGCGGCGGAGGGAGTTGCCGAGGGTGTAACCGAAGCCCGGCTCCAGCGGCTCGATCACGAACCGGGAGCGGAATTCGTCGACGACCTCTTCGGTCAACGAGGGACGCTGAGCGATCAGCATGTGTGGATCAGATCCTTCTTTCGTGGACGCCCGCTATTTGACGTCCGACGGAACCGCCCCCGGCAAAAGGGACGGGTACTGCAAGGGTACGGGCGATACCGCCCCGAAGAGCCGTACCGCCCGAGAAGCCCTGCGAAGCGAGGTCAGACGCGACGACGCTTCGGCGGACGGCAGCCGTTGTGCGGGGTCGGGGTGACGTCCTGGATGGAGCCGACCTCGAGACCGGTCGCCTGGAGCGAGCGGATGGCGGTCTCACGACCGGAACCCGGGCCCTTGACGAACACGTCGACCTTGCGCATGCCGTGCTCCTGGGCGCGGCGGGCAGCCGACTCGGCGGCCATCTGCGCGGCGAACGGCGTGGACTTCCTGGAGCCCTTGAAGCCGACGTGGCCGGCGGAGGCCCAGGAGATCACGTTGCCGGACGGGTCCGTGATGGAGACGATCGTGTTGTTGAACGTGCTCTTGATGTGCGCGTGGCCGTGAGCGACGTTCTTCTTTTCCTTGCGGCGCACCTTCTTGGCAGCGCCCTGACGACCCTTGGGGGGCATCTATAACTCCTACGGGGAGGTGGTCGGTCCTACAGCGAAGACCGCTGATGAAGCGTTGTCCGCTGCGGACTACTTCTTGCCCGGCTTCTTCTTACCGGCGATGGCGCGACGCGGGCCCTTGCGGGTACGAGCGTTCGTGCTGGTGCGCTGACCGCGGACGGGCAGGCCACGACGGTGACGGAGACCCTGGTAGCAGCCGATCTCCACCTTGCGGCGAATGTCGGCCTGGATCTCACGACGGAGGTCACCCTCGGTCTTGATGTTGTTGTCCACGTACTCGCGGATCGCGACGAGCTGCTCCTCGGAGAGGTCGCGAACACGGGTGTTCGGGTCGATGCCCGTCTCCGCCAGCGTCAGCTGCGAAAGGGTCCGGCCGATGCCGAACACGTAGGTCAGGGCGACTTCCACACGCTTTTCGCGCGGGATGTCGACACCGGAAACGCGTGCCATTCAATGGCTCCAGTTGTCGTTCGGAGGTCTGACGCGGAACCGATTCCCAGCCGCCGTACGAGGTACGAACTGGGTCCCCAGCCTCCGACCGGGGGTGTCAGGCCTGATGAGTCTCAGCCCTGGATTCCGCGTATGAACATGTACTGCTTGCGTCGCGCGAAGTTCTGCGGATGCAGAGAGTCGGTCGTGCGTCAGCCCTGGCGCTGCTTGTGGCGCGGGTTCTCGCAGATGACCATGACCCGACCGTGACGGCGGATCACCCTGCACTTGTCGCAGATCTTCTTGACGCTCGGCTTGACCTTCATTAGGTGAGGTTCTCCGGGTCAGTGCCACCACCCCGGCGAGCCGGGGCACAGGCAAGATCTACTTGTACCGGTAGACGATCCGGCCACGCGTCAGGTCGTACGGAGACAACTCCACCACGACCCGGTCGTCAGGGAGGATACGGATGTAGTGCATTCGCATCTTGCCGCTGATATGTGCCAGGACCTGGTGGCCGTTCTGGAGCTCGACCTTGAACATGGCGTTCGGAAGAGACTCGACGACAGTGCCCTCGATCTCGATGGCACCTTGCTTCTTGGCCACGCTTCGCCCTTCGAATCGACTACCTTGATCGACCCTGTGCGAGCGCATGCAGACATGCGGGTACACAAGAGCCGACGAGTCAGTCTACGACAGCGCACCCGGAAAGACGAATCGGGGAAGTCTGCCCCAACAGCCAGATCATTAAGCGCTGGGAAGTGGAACGCCCCGTAAGGGGCGCGGGGAACTGCGCGAGGACGGCGCTCAGACCAACGGATCCGGCGCGGCAACGACCCCGTACTCCGCCAACTTCGCCTTACCCCCGTCGGGAGACGTAAGCACCAACGGCCCCTGCTCGGTCAACGCAACCGAATGCTCCCAGTGCGACGACCACGTACCGTCCGTCGTGACAACCGTCCAGTCATCTGCGAGAACCTCCGTCTTCGGCGTCCCCAGCGACACCATCGGCTCGATCGCCAGACAGAACCCCGGCACCAGCTTCGGCCCCTTGCCACGCCGCTTCTCGACATAGTTCAGCAGATGCGGATCCATGTGCATCTCCGTGCCGATGCCATGACCGCCGTAGTCCTCAATGATCCCGTAGCGCCCGCCCCCGGGCTTCGGCTGGCGGCGGATGTACGTCTCGATGGCACGGGAGACGTCGACGAGGCGATGCCCCTGCTTCATCGCCGCGATGCCCGCCCACATCGACTCCTCCGTCACCCGGGAGAGCTCGATCAGCTCCGGAGCGTGACCCGAGCCCACGAAGGCGGTGTAGGCCGCGTCGCCGTGCCAGCCGTCGATGATCGCGCCGGCGTCGACGGAGATGATGTCGCCGTCCTTGAGGACGACCTCGTCGGACGGGATGCCGTGGACCACGACCTCGTTCACGGAGGTGCAGATGGTGGCCGGGAAGCCGCCATACCCGAGGAAGTTCGACTTCGCCCCGTGCTCCGCGAGCACCTTCCGCGCGACCTCGTCCAGGTCCTTGGTGGAGGCACCCGGCACGGCGGCCTCCCGCGTCGCCGCGTGAATGGCGGCAACGACCAGCCCTGCCTCACGCATCTTGGCGATCTGCTCAGGGGACTTGATCTGCACCATGGCGGCGGTGGCCTTTCTGGACCGGGGAGAAAAGAGGCTGCTTCCACAACCATACGTGCGCGGCCTGCGTCCGCTCTCACGCAGTAGCCGCGGTCCCCCGACGGGGAACCGCGGCTACGACAACGTACGAACGACTACTTCTCGTCGCCCTCGCGCTTCAGCGCCTCCAGCGCACGACCCGTGACCTCGTCCACCGGGCCCATCGCGTTGATCGTCACGACCAGGCCCTGCGTCTTGTAGTAGTCGATGATCGGCTCGGTCTGCGTGTGGTAGACCTCGAGGCGCTTGCGGACGGTCTCCTCGGAGTCGTCGCCCCGCAGGTACAGCTCGCCGCCGCAGACGTCGCAGACGCCTTCCTTCTTCGGCGGGCTGTACGTCATGTGGAAGACGTGCGCGGAGTCGTTCCGGCAGGTGCGCCGGCCGGCAATCCGCTTGACGACCTCTTCCTCGGGTGCCTCGAGATCCAGCACCGCGTCCAGCTTGACGTCCTCGGTCTCCAGCACCTCGTCCAGCGCCTCGGCCTGCGAGACATTGCGCGGGAAGCCGTCGAGCAGGAAGCCGTTCTCCGCGTCGGGCTGCTCCATGCGGTCCTTGGCCATCGCGATGGTGACCTCGTCCGGGACCAGGTTGCCGGCGTCCATGTAGGACTTCGCGAGTTTGCCGAGCTCCGTCTGCTGGCTGATGTTCGCGCGGAACAGGTCGCCCGTGGAGATGTGCGGGATGCGCAGCTTCTCGGCAAGGCGCGTGGCCTGCGTACCCTTACCGGCGCCCGGCGGCCCGACGAGGACGATTCGCATCAGCGGAGGAACCCTTCGTAATTGCGCTGCTGGAGCTGGCTCTCGATCTGCTTCACCGTCTCGAGACCGACACCCACGATGATCAGGATGCTGGTGCCGCCGAACGGGAAGTTCTGGTTTGCCCCGAAACCAGCCAACGCCATTGTCGGGACGAGAGCGATCAGACCCAGGTACAGCGAACCCGGCCAGGTGATCCGGTTGAGCACGTACGACAGGTACTCAGCGGTCGGCCGGCCAGCCCGGATGCCCGGGATGAAGCCACCATACTTCTTCATGTTGTCGGCTACTTCTTCGGGGTTGAAGGAGATAGCCACGTAGAAGAACGCGAAGAAAACGATGAGCAAGAAGTACAGAGTGATGTAAATCGGATGGTCACCCTTCACCAGGTGTGACTCGATCCACGTTTTCCAGCTGGAGTTACCGCTCGAGAACTGCGCGATCAGTGCCGGGATGTAGAGCAGTGACGAGGCGAAGATGACGGGAATCACACCCGCCTGGTTCACCTTGAGCGGGATGTACGTGGATGTACCGCCGTAGGACCGGCGGCCGATCATCCGCTTCGCGTACTGCACGGGGATGCGGCGCTGTGCCTGCTCGACGAAGACGACCAGGCCGACCATGAACAGGCCGACGAGGACGACGGTGCCGAACTCGATCCAGCCGCCGGCCAGGGAGCCCTGCGTCTTGATGGCCCACAGCGCGGACGGGAAGGTCGCGGCGATCGAGATGAACATCAGGATCGACATGCCGTTGCCGATGCCGCGGTCGGTGACGAGCTCACCGAGCCACATCACGACGGCCGTACCGGCGGTCATGGTGATGACCATGGTGATGGTCACGAAGATCGACTGGTCAGGGACGATCTCGGAGGCCACGGGGCAGCCCTGGAAGAGCGCGCCGCTGCGGGCGGTGGCGACCAGGCCGGTGCCCTGGAGGACGGCGAGCGCGACCGTCAGATAACGGGTGTACTGCGTGATCTTCGCTGTGCCGGCCGAGCCCTCCTTCTTCAGGGCCTCGAGGCGTGGGATGACCACCGTCAGCAGCTGCAGGATGATGCTCGCCGTGATGTACGGCATGATGCCGAGCGCGAAGATCGTGATCTGCAGCAACGCGCCGCCGCTGAACATGTTGACCAGACCGAACAGGCCCTGGTTGCCCTTGGCCACGTCGATACAGGTCTGGACGTTCTGATAGTCGACACCGGGGATCGGGATATGCGTACCGATCCGGTAGATCACGATGATGCCGAGCGTGAAGAGCAGCTTCTTGCGCAGGTCGGGCGTCTTGAACGCCCGGGCGAACGCGGTGAGCACGGTGCCTCCTGCGACCCCCGCGCTTCTGCGTCAAGGGTGACGGTTGTGAGATTCCGATGGATAACGACATACGTAACGGTCAACTGCCGCTCTGAGTGCCCCACGTGAAGCACTCAGTAAAAGTTGGCAGTGCAGGCCACCTTACCCGCGGGACTGCCACCCTTGGAACGACCAACCGGGGATACCCCATTTGTGGGTATCCCCGGTCGGGATCGCTCAAGTCATCGAGACGCCTGAGGTGTTCAGACGAGCTCGGTGACGGTGCCGCCGGCGGCGGTGATCTTCTCCTTGGCGGAGCCGGAGACGGCGTCGACCGTCACCTGCAGCGCCACGGAGATCTCGCCCTGGCCGAGCACCTTGACGAGGCTGTTCTTGCGAACGGCACCCTTGGCCACCAGACCCTCGACGGTGACCTCGCCACCCTCGGGGTAGAGCGCGGCCAGCTTGTCGAGGTTCACGACCTGGTACTCGGTCTTGAACGGGTTCTTGAAGCCCTTCAGCTTCGGGAGGCGCATGTGGAGGGGCATCTGCCCACCCTCGAAGCGCTCCGGAACCTGGTAGCGGGCCTTGGTGCCCTTGGTACCACGACCGGCCGTCTTACCCTTCGACGCCTCACCACGACCCACACGGGTCTTGGCGGTCTTGGCGCCGGGGGCCGGACGGAGGTTGTGGATCTTGAGCGGGTTCTGCTCCGCCATGATCAGTCGACCTCCTCGACCGTCACGAGGTGGCGGACGGTGTGCACCATGCCGCGGAACTCGGGACGATCCTCCTTGACGACCTGCGTGTTGATGCCCTTGAGACCAAGGGAGCGCAGGGTGTCACGGTGGTTCTGCTTGCTGCCGATGTACGACTTCGTCTGCGTGATCTTGAGCTGAGCCATTACGCAGCACCAGCCCCGGCACGCGCACGCAGCAGAGCCGCGGGAGCGACGTCCTCGAGCGGCAGACCACGGCGGGCCGCGATCTCCTCGGGACGCTGCAGGCCCTTCAGGGCCTCCACGGTCGCGTGCACGATGTTGATCGCGTTCGACGAGCCGAGCGACTTCGACAGCACGTCGTGGATACCGGCGCACTCCAGGACGGCACGCACGGGACCACCGGCGATAACACCGGTACCCGGCGAAGCCGGCTTGAGGAGAACGACGCCGGCAGCCTTCTCACCCGTGATCGGGTGCGGGATGGTGCCCTGGATACGGGGGACCTTGAAGAAGTGCTTCTTGGCCTCCTCAACACCCTTGGCGATGGCGGCCGGCACCTCCTTGGCCTTGCCGTAACCGACACCCACGGTGCCGTCACCGTCGCCCACTACGACGAGCGCAGTGAAGCTGAAGCGACGACCACCCTTCACAACCTTGGCGACGCGGTTGATCGCGACAACGCGCTCAACGTACGCGGTCTTCTCGGCGGCAGCTGCGCCGCCGTCACGGCCCTTCCGGTCCCGCCGCTCGCCGCCACCGGCACCGCCACCGCGGCGCTGGGGTCCAGCCATTGGAATTACCTCTCTCTGTCTCCGCTAGCTACGGAACCGACTAGAACTTCAGTCCGGCTTCGCGGGCGGCGTCCGCCAGAGCGGCAATGCGCCCGGCGTACTGGTTACCACCACGGTCGAATACGACGGTCTCGACGCCCGCGGCCTTGGCGCGCTCGGCGACCAGGGCGCCGACCTGCTTGGCCTGTGCGGACTTGTCGCCCTCGCCACCGCGCACCGAGGTGTCCAGGGTGGACGCCGACGCCAGGGTGTGACCCTTGATGTCGTCGATCACCTGGGCCACGATGTGGCGGTTGGAGCGGGTAACGACCAGACGGGGACGCTCCGCCGTACCCGCGACCTTCTTACGGATCCGGATGTGGCGGCGCTTGATCGCGGCGCGCTTGTAGGCGTCGCCCTTAAGGATCTTCTGTCCGTATGCCATGGCTTACTTACCCGCCTTTCCGACCTTGCGGCGGATGACTTCGCCCTCGTACTTGACGCCCTTGGCCTTGTACGGGTCGGGCTTGCGCAGCTTGCGGATGTTGGCCGCAACCTCGCCGACCTTCTGCTTGTCGATGCCCTCGACCGAGAAACGGGTGGGGGCCTCCACCTTGAAGGTGATGCCCTCGGGGGCCTCGACGGTGATCGGGTGGCTGTAGCCGAGAGCGAACTCGAGGTTCGATCCCTTGGCCTGCACGCGGTAACCGACACCGCTGATCTCGAGCTTCTTCACGTAACCCTGGGTCACGCCGGTGATCATGTTCGCCACCAGCGTGCGGGACAGGCCGTGCAGGGCCTTGTTCTGACGCTCGTCGTTCGGACGCACGACGTTCAGCACGCCGTCCTCGCCCTTAGCGATCTCGATCGGCGCCGCAATGGTGTGGGAGAGGGTGCCCTTGGGGCCCTTCACCTGGACCGTGCGGCCATCGATGGTGACGTCCACGCCGGCGGGAACCGTGATGGGGAGCTTGCCAATGCGCGACATAGCTGTTTCCTCCGTTCCCTTCCGCTACCAGACGTAGGCGAGAACTTCTCCGCCTACGCCCTTCTTGCCGGCCTGCTTGTCGGTGAGAAGCCCGTGCGACGTGGAGATGATCGCCACGCCGAGGCCGCCGAGCACCTTCGGCAGGTTGGTGGACTTCGCGTAAACCCGGAGACCGGGCTTGGAGATCCGCTTGATGCCCGCGATGGAGCGCTCACGGTTGGGGCCGAACTTCAGCTCCAGGACGAGGTTCTTGCCGACCTCGGCGTCCTCGACCTTCCAGCCCGTGATGAAGCCCTCCTGCTGGAGGATCTCCGCGATGTGAGACTTGATCTTCGAGTGCGGCATCGCCACGGTGTCGTGGTACGCCGAGTTCGCGTTCCGCAGACGCGTAAGCATGTCTGCGATCGGATCAGTCATGGTCATGAATTGGCCTTCGGCCTCTCTCGCCGGGGTTTCCTGGTGCGCCATCCCTCTCCCCGATCCGAGACGGGGCGGGTGCGGCGCGGTGGACCTACGGCGTAGTAAGTCGTATGGGCGTCCAGGCGCCCAACCCTCCTAGCCTAAGCCACGGAGAGGTGGGCACCTGACACTGCCCTTTACTTACCGAGAGTTCCTGACGTCCCGAAGTACGGGACTACCAGGAGCTCTTGGTCACGCCCGGCAGCTCGCCACGGTGAGCCATCTCACGAAGGCACACGCGGCAGAGGCCGAACTTGCGGTACACGGAGTGCGGACGACCACAGCGCTGGCAGCGCGTGTAGCCACGTACACCGAACTTGGGCTTACGAGCAGCCTTGGCAATCAGAGCCTTCTTCGCCATCTCGCTTACGCCTCCTTGAAGGGGAAGCCGAGGTGACGGAGGAGCGCGCGGCCCTCGGCGTCGTTGGTCGCCGTGGTGACCACGGTGATGTCCATACCCCGGACGCGGTCGATCTTGTCCTGGTCGATCTCGTGGAACATGACCTGCTCCGTGAGACCGAAGGTGTAGTTGCCACGGCCGTCGAACTGCTTGGGGGACAGACCACGGAAGTCGCGGATGCGCGGCAGCGCGAGCGACAGGGTGCGGTCCAGGAACTCCCACATGCGGTCGCCACGGAGCGTGACGTGGGCACCGATCGGCTGACCCTCACGCAGCTTGAACTGCGCGATGGACTTGCGGGCCTTGGTGACGGCCGGCTTCTGACCGGTGATCGTGGTGAGGTCGCGAATCGCGCCGTCGATCAGCTTGGAGTCGCGGGCGGCGTCGCCCACACCCATGTTGACCACGATCTTGACGAGGCCGGGGATCTGCATGACGTTCTCGTACTTGAACTCGTCACGCAGCTTGCCCGCGATCTCCTCGCGGTACTTCTGCTTCAGACGCGGGCTGGTGGTGGTCGTCATCAGATGTCCTCACCCGTCCGCTTGGCAACGCGGATCTTGTTGCCTTCGTCGTCGAAGCGGTAACCGACACGCGTGACGACCTTGTTGCCGTCCTTCTCAACGACCAGCTGGACGTTGGAGACGTGGATCGGCGCCTCGGTCGTGACGATGCCACCGGCCTGCGAACCGCGAGCGGTCGGACCGGCCTTGGTGTGCTTCTTGACCCGGTTGACACCCTCGACCAGGACACGGTCCTCACGGGGGAAGGCCGCGATGACCTTGCCCTGCTTGCCCTTGTCCTTACCGGTGATGACCTGGACCAGGTCGCCCTTCTTGATCTTCATGCTTACAGCACCTCCGGCGCGAGCGAGATGATCTTCATGAACTTCTTCTCGCGCAGCTCACGGCCGACGGGGCCGAAGATACGGGTGCCGCGAGGGTCGCCGTCGTTCTTCAGAATGACGGCGGCGTTCTCGTCGAAGCGGATGTACGAGCCGTCCGGACGGCGGCGCTCCTTGACGGTGCGAACGATGACCGCCTTGACGACGTCACCCTTCTTCACGTTGCCACCGGGGATCGCGTCCTTGACGGTGGCGACGATGACGTCACCGATGCCCGCGTAGCGGCGACCGGAGCCACCGAGCACACGGATGCAAAGGATCTCCTTCGCACCAGTGTTGTCGGCGACACGCAGTCGCGACTCCTGCTGGATCACGTCTATCTCCTGATTGTCTGCCGGTTCCCTCCGGGGGTGAGCCGGAGAGCCTGGCGGAACCGTCCTGCGGGTTGCTCCCGCAGGAATTACTGGGCCTCTTGAGGAAGAAAACCTCCGCCGGGGGCCTGGGGAGCCCCCAGCGGGGGGCAGCGGGGGCGGAGCCCCCGCTTATTACTTCGCCTTCTCGAGGATCTCGACGACGCGCCAGCGCTTCGTCGCGGACAGCGGACGGGTCTCCATCAGGAGAACCCGGTCGCCGACGCCCGCGGCGTTCTGCTCGTCGTGCGCCTTGAGCTTGTTCGTACGGCGGATGACCTTGCCGTACAGCGCGTGCTTGACGCGGTCCTCGACGGCGACGACGACGGTCTTGTCCATCTTGTCGCTGACGACGAGACCCTCACGGGTCTTGCGGAAGCCGCGCGCCTCTGCGGTCTGCTCAGTCACGTTGCTCTCACTCATCAGGCGCTCTCCACCGTCTCGATGCCCAGCTCGCGCTCACGCATCAGGGTGTAGATCCGCGCGATGTCCTTACGGACGGCCTTCAGCCGACCGTGGTTCTCGAGCTGTCCGGTCGCCGCCTGAAAGCGGAGGTTGAACAGCTCTTCCTTGGCCTCGCGGAGCTTGTTGAGGAGCTCCTCGTTGCCCAGCTCGCGCAGCTCCGACGCCTTGGTACCGGCCGACATCACGCTTCACCTGCCTCGCGCTTGACGATCTTGCACTTCATCGGCAGCTTGTGAGCCGCACGGGTCAGGGCCTCGCGCGCGATCTTCTCGTTGGGGTACGACAGCTCGAACATCACACGTCCGGGCTTGACGTTGGCCACCCACCACTCGGGAGAACCCTTACCGGAACCCATGCGGGTCTCGGCCGGCTTCTTCGTCAGGGGGCGGTCCGGGTAAATGTTGATCCAGACCTTGCCGCCACGCTTGATGTGACGGGTCATGGCGATACGAGCCGCTTCGATCTGACGGTTCGTGACGTACGCCGGGGTCAGCGCCTGGATGCCGTATTCGCCGAACGCGACCTCAGTACCACCCTTGGCCATACCACTGCGCTTCGGGTGGTGCTGCTTGCGGTGCTTGACCCTACGGGGGATCAGCATGACGGTCAGGCCTCCGTTCCGGTGCTCTCAGCCGGAGCGGCGGCAGCGGGAGCCTCGGCCTTGGGGGCCTCGGCGCCGGCAGCCTGCTGCGGCTTACGACCGCGCCCGCCACGCTCGCCACCGCGGCCACCACGGGCCGGGCGGTCGGCGCCGCCACCGCGAGCCGGGCGGTTACCCGCACGGGCGGCAGCGTTCTCGGCGCGGACCTCGGCGATGTTCTTGACGTCGCCCTTGTAGATCCAGACCTTCACACCGATACGGCCGAAGGTCGTCTTGGCCTCGAAGAAGCCGTAGTCCACGTTCGCGCGGAGCGTGTGCAGGGGCACACGGCCCTCGCGGTAGAACTCCGAGCGGGACATCTCGGCGCCGCCGAGACGGCCACCGCACTGGATCTTGATGCCCTTGGCGCCGGCCTTCATGGCGGACTGCATGCTCTTACGCATGGCCCGACGGAAGGAGACGCGGGAGGACAGCTGCTCGGCGACGGCCTGGGCCACCAGCTGAGCGTCCGTCTCCGGGTTCTTGACCTCGAGGATGTTCAGCTGGACCTGCTTGCCGGTCAGCTTCTCCAGGTCACCGCGGATGCGGTCGGCCTCGGCGCCACGGCGGCCGATGACGATGCCCGGACGCGCGGTGTGGATGTCGACGCGGACACGGTCACGGGTGCGCTCGATCTCCACCTTCGAGATACCGGCGCGCTCCATGCCGGACGTCATCATCCGACGGATGGCGACGTCTTCCTTGACGTAGTCCTTGTACAGCTTGTCGGCGTACCAACGCGACTTGAAGTCGGTCGTGACACCGAGGCGGAACCCATGCGGGTTTACCTTCTGGCCCATTACCGGGTTCCTTCCTTGCTGCTGACGACCACGGTGATGTGGCTGGTCCGCTTGCGGATCCGGTAGGCGCGGCCCTGGGCACGCGGACGGAACCGCTTCAGGGTCGGGCCCTCGTCGACGTACGCCTCGGAGATGAAGAGGCTGTCGGCGTCGGTGTGGTCGTAGTTGTGCGCGGCGTTGGCAATGGCGCTGTCGAGCACCTTGCCGACCGGCTCGGAGGCGGCCTGCGGAGCGAATCGCAGGACCGCCTGGGCCTCCGTGGCATCCATGCCACGGATGAGGTCCACCACGCGGCGGGCCTTCATGGGCGTGACGCGGATGTACCGCGCCTGGGCCCTGGCTTCCATGGTTGTCCCTTTCAGGTTTCTTTGTCTGAATGCGATCCGCTACTAGCGGCGCTTCGACTTCCGGTCGTCCTTGACGTGGCCCCGGAAGGTGCGCGTCGGCGAGAACTCGCCGAGCTTGTGGCCGACCATCGACTCGGTGACGAACACCGGGATGTGGGTCTTGCCGTTGTGCACCGCGATCGTGTGGCCCAGCATGGCCGGGACGATCATCGAGCGACGGGACCAGGTCTTGATGACGTTCTTGGAACCGGCTTCGTTCTGGGCGTCCACCTTCTTGATCAGGTGGTCGTCGACGAAGGGCCCCTTCTTGAGACTGCGCGGCATCTAAACCCGCTCCTAGCGCTTCTTGTTCGTCTTGCGGCGGCGGACGATGTACTTGTTCGACGCCTTCTTGGGCGAACGAGTACGTCCTTCCTTCTGACCCCAGGGGCTGACCGGGTGGCGACCACCGGAGGTCTTGCCCTCACCACCACCGTGCGGGTGGTCAACCGGGTTCATCGCCACACCGCGAACGGTCGGGCGGACGCCCAGCCAGCGCTTGCGGCCGGCCTTGCCCCAGTTGATGTTGGACTGCTCGGCGTTGCCGACCTCGCCGACGGTGGCGCGGCAGCGCACGTCGACCAGGCGGATCTCACCGGACGGCATGCGGAGGTGGGCCATCTGGCCCTCCTTCGCGAGCAGCTGCACGGAGGCACCGGCGGAGCGGGCGAACTTGGCGCCGCCACCGGGACGGAGCTCGATCGCGTGGATCGTGGTACCGACCGGGATGTTGCGGAGCGCCAGGTTGTTGCCCGGCTTGATGTCGGCCCCGGGACCGTTCTCGACGCGGTCACCCTGCTGCAGGTTGCGCGGGGCGAGGATGTAGCGCTTCTCGCCGTCGGCGTAGTGCAGCAGCGCGATGCGCGCGGTGCGGTTGGGGTCGTACTCGATGTGCGCGACCTTCGCCGGCACGCCGTCCTTGTCATGGCGACGGAAGTCGATGACACGGTAGGCGCGCTTGTGTCCGCCACCCTGGTGGCGAACGGTCACACGACCGGCGTTGTTACGGCCGCCCTTGCTGTGCAGCGGGCGGACCAGCGACTTCTCCGGCGTGGACCGCGTGACCTCGACGAAGTCGGCGACGCTGGAACCACGACGGCCCGGCGTAGTCGGCTTGTACTTGCGGATTCCCATTTCTCAGTCCTCGTCCGATATCGGACGATCCGACCCGCTTACGCGGTCGGACCGCCGAAGATGTCGATACGGTCGCCCTCAGCGAGGGTCACGATCGCGCGCTTGGTCGCCGCACGCTGGCCGAAGCCGGTGCGGGTCCGCTTGCGCTTGCCCTGGCGGTTGATCGTGTTGACCCCGGTGACCTTGACCGAGAAGACCGCCTGGACGGCCTGCTTGATCTGGGTCTTGTTGGCACTCGGGTCGACCAGGAACGTGTACTTGTTCTCGTCGATGAGCGCGTAGCTCTTCTCGGACACAACCGGCTTCAGCAGGACGTCACGGGGGTCCGTGTACGCCTTGCTCGCCGGGGTGACGACGGTGTTCTTGCCCTCGGTGGCGTGGCGACGCGCCTTGGCGACGCGCGCGGCCTTGGCCTTCTTGGCGGCCTTGGAGGCAATGGCGGGGTGACGGATGGCCATCAGACCTCGCTCCCTTCGGTGTCATTGGCCTTCGGGCCGGACACGAAGGACTCGAAGGCGGCCTGGGTGAAGACCACGTCGTCCGAGACGAGAACGTCGTACGTGTTCAGCTGGCCCGGCTCCAGGATGTGGACCTGGGGCAGGTTGCGGGCGGACAGCCACGCGGCCTCGTCGGCACGGTCGATGACGAGCAGCAGGTTCTTGCGCTCGCTGATCTTGCCGAAGAGCGTCTTCGCGGCCTTCGTCGACGGGCTCTCGCCCTCGATGACGCCGGAGACGACGTGGATGCGGTTGTTGCGGGCCCGGTCGGTGAGGGCGTGGCGCAGGGCCGCGGCCTTCATCTTCTTCGGGGTCCGCTGCGAGTAGTCACGCGGCTGCGGGCCGTGGACGACGCCACCGCCGGCGAACTGCGGCGCACGCGTCGAACCCTGACGGGCGCGACCGGTGCCCTTCTGGCGGTAAGGCTTGCGGCCACCACCACGGACTTCACCGCGGCGCTTGGTCTTGTGGGTGCCCTGGCGGGCAGCGGCAAGCTGCGCGACGACGACCTGGTGAAGCAGCGGAACGCTGATCTTCTCTACGTCGAAGATCTCCGCGGGGAGCTCGACGCTTCCGGCCTTCTCGCCGGCGGGCGAAAGGATGTCAACAGTGCTCATCGGTTACCTCAGGCCCCCTTGGCCGCGGTGCGGACCAGGACGAGGCCGCCGTTCGGACCGGGGACAGCGCCCTTGATGAGCAGCAGACCCTTCTCCGCGTCAACGGCGTGGACGGTCAGGTTCTGGGTGGTGACGCGCTCATTGCCCATACGACCCGCCATGCGGAGGCCCTTGAACACACGGCCCGGGGTGGCGCAGCCACCGATGGAACCGGGAGAGCGGTGCTTGCGCTGGGTGCCGTGTCCGGCGCCGAGGCCACGGAAGTTGTGGCGCTTCATGACACCGGCGAAGCCCTTGCCCTTGCTCTTGCCGGTCACGTCGACCTTGATCCCGGCCTCGAACACCTCGGCGGTGATCTCCTGGCCGAGGGTGTACTCGCTGGCGTCAGCGGTACGGATCTCGACGAGGTGGCGACGGGGGGTGACGTCGGCCTTGGCGAAGTGGCCCTTGAGGGGCTTGTTCACCTTGCGCGGGTCGATCTCGCCGAAGGCGATCTGGACCGACTCGTAGCCGTCACTGTCATTCGTACGGACCTGGGTCACGACGTTCGGGCCGGCCTTGACGACGGTGACCGGAACAACACGGTTGTTCTCGTCCCACACCTGCGTCATGCCGAGCTTCTCGCCCAGGATGCCCTTGATCTGCTTGGTCATTCTCAGCTCACCGACCCTCAGAGCTTGATCTCGATGTCGACACCGGCCGGGAGGTCGAGTCGCATCAGAGAGTCAACGGTCTTGGGGGTGGGGTCGAGGATGTCGATCAGGCGCTTGTGGGTACGCATCTCGAAGTGCTCGCGCGAGTCCTTGTACTTGTGCGGCGACTTGATGACGCAGTACACGTTCTTCTCAGTGGGCAGCGGCACCGGGCCCGCGACCGACGCACCAGTACGCGTCACCGTCTCGACGATCTTCTTCGCCGAGGAGTCGATGACCTCGTGGTCGTAGGCCTTGAGCCGGATGCGGATCTTCTGTCCCGCCATGGCTACTCAGTAGTCCTGTCTCTCGTAACGCTCTGGAACCCGGTGTTCCGTTCACTTCGCTCCGACCCACGCGGTCGGGCGTGTCGCACTTCCGCTGACACAGATGCCCCTTGATCGAACATCCCTGCTGGGAAGCACGGCCCTTCCGGAACCGCAAGCCGAGGGCGACTGCATCAATTGGCTGACGCGGGCCCACCGGGTGCCTGGCCGGTGCCGCACTGACACTTCCCGAAAGATTCCCGTACGTCCGCCCCAGCGCTGCCGTGTGGCAGTTAGGGCGACGAGTACTGTGGGACTCGCTTCCGGTCCTCCCGGCGGGAGGCGCGCAGCATCAACACTCGACCGAGCAACTCGGACAGTCTGCCATATGGGGCAGGTCGCTGGCCAATCGAGCCGGAGACAATACCCCGAGCGTGACGCAGGTCAAACACAGGGCAGTGAATCCGCAGGCCTCAGGCCGCGCGCTGGAAGCCCCGCAGCCGTACGAAGGACGAGTCCAGCCCCTTCTTCAGTGCCCGTGCCGCCGGACGCTCCACGAGCCGGTGCACCAGCCAGCTGAGCACCATGAAGCCGGCGATGAGGGAGGCGACCAGCAGGCGGGGGTCCATCGTGTCGTGCAGGCGGCTGATGAGGACCGTACCGGCGACGTAGTGCACGAGGTAGAGCGGATAGGTCAGGCAGCCCGCCGTCACCAGCCACTTCCACTGGATGCGGTCGGTGTAGCCGAGGGCGATGGCGACCATGAACAGCATGAAGGCGGTGAAGATGACCACCGCGCCGCGCCAGCTGCTGACGCCCTCGTGCCCGACCCGCTCCCCCAGCTCCAACTGGCCCATGAGCCAGGCCATCGCGAGGATGCCCCACAGGAGCAGGTCCTGGCCGAAGCGGTGCATGAGGTAGAGGGCGAGGCCGGCGATGAAGTACCAGGCGGCGCTCGGGTCGGCGACCAGCACCATGAGCGGGAACTTGGAGATGGGGGCGAGCATCGCGGCCGCGCCCCAGACGCAGCAGAAGATGATGACCCTGCGGTAGGTCAGGCCCATGGCGACGACGATCAGGAACAGCAGATAGAACCGCAGCTCCGACCAGAGGGTCCAGTACACGCCGTCGACGTGCGGCACGCCCGAACCCGCTTGCAGCATCGTCAGGTTGAAGAGCACCTTCCGCATCGACAGCCGCTCCCACACCCCGGGCATGAGCACCAGCACGGCGGTCGTGAAGAAGACCGCGAACCAGTAGGCCGGGTAGAGGCGGATCACCCGCGACACGAAGAAGTCCTTGGGCGTACGGCCCCAGCAGGACATGCAGATCACGAAGCCGCTGATCACGAAGAAGATCTCGACGCCGATCCAGCCGAAGGACGAGACACGGAACACCGTCGGCATGATCTCCGACACCGGGCGGTCCCAGATCACGTTGCCCGGCCGGTTGACCCGGCTCGTGCCGACGAAGTGGTGCAGGACCACCATCAGGGCGGCGAGGAGGCGGATGCCGTCGAGGACGTAGAGCCTGGGGCGCTGCCGGGCAACGCGGGTGGGCCGGTCCGGGCTTGGTGCGGGGGTCAGTTGTGGTGGACGCTCGGCCACCACGGCCGGCATCGGTACCGACAAGCGGCTGCGCACACCCTGCATCAAGAGACCTTGCCATCCTCGGTAGTTGGGGCCCGACGGCCACGGACGACCGTTCACGCTACGGCTGTACGTTCCGCCCCACCGGGACAGAAAAGAACATTCCTCGCGCAGGCGTTTCGAAATTGCCGGAACTCTCGCCAATCCGCCCCACAACGTTCGACTAGGTTTCACCTAGCCACAGCACAACCATCGGAATTGTTCGAATAGAGCGCATAGAGAAGAGCGCATAGAGAAAGGGCCCGCACGACCGAAGTCGTACGGGCCCCTTCAGGGAGCTACCGGGTCAGATCACTTGTTGATCTTGGTGACCTGGCCGGCGCCCACGGTCCGGCCACCCTCACGGATGGCGAACTTCAGGCCCTCCTCCATGGCGACGGGCTGGATGAGCTCCACCTTCATCTCGGTGTTGTCACCCGGCATGACCATCTCGGTGCCCTCGGGGAGGGTCACCACGCCGGTCACGTCCGTCGTACGGAAGTAGAACTGCGGGCGGTAGTTGTTGAAGAACGGCGTGTGGCGGCCACCCTCGTCCTTGGACAGGATGTAGGCCTGCGCCTCGAACTCGGTGTGCGGGGTGACCGAGCCCGGCTTGATGATGACCTGGCCGCGCTCGACGTCCTCGCGCTTGATGCCACGAAGCAGCAGACCGACGTTCTCACCGGCCTGGCCCTCGTCGAGCAGCTTGCGGAACATCTCGATGCCGGTGACCGTGGTGGTGGTCTTCTCCTGCTTGATGCCCACGATGTCGACGGTCTCGTTGACCTTCAGGACACCACGCTCGATACGGCCGGTGACGACCGTACCGCGACCGGTGATCGTGAAGACGTCCTCGATCGGCATCAGGAACGGCTTGTCGACGTCACGCTCGGGCTGCGGGATCGACTCGTCGACGGCCTTCATCAGGTCGAGGACGGACTGACCCCACTCCTTGTCGCCCTCAAGGGCCTTGAGCGCCGAGACCTTGACGACCGGCAGGTCGTCGCCCGGGAACTCGTACTCGGAGAGCAGCTCACGAACCTCGAGCTCGACGAGCTCCAGGATCTCCTCGTCGTCCACCATGTCGGCCTTGTTCAGGGCGACGACGATGTACGGAACGCCGACCTGGCGGGCCAGGAGCACGTGCTCCTTGGTCTGCGGCATCGGGCCGTCGGTGGCGGCGACCACGAGGATGGCGCCGTCCATCTGGGCAGCACCGGTGATCATGTTCTTGATGTAGTCCGCGTGACCGGGGCAGTCGACGTGGGCGTAGTGACGCGTCTCCGTCTGGTACTCGACGTGCGCGATGGAGATGGTGATACCGCGCTGGCGCTCCTCAGGAGCCTTGTCGATCTGGTCGAAGGCCGAGGCCTCGTTCAGGTCCGGGTACGCGTCGTGCAGCACCTTGGTAATGGCGGCCGTGAGGGTCGTCTTACCGTGGTCGATGTGACCGATGGTGCCGATGTTGACGTGCGGCTTAGTCCGCTCGAACTTCGCCTTCGCCACTGGGGTCCTCCTGTGGAGTGGTTCTGAACGCCTTGCTTCATCGGCGCCAGGTGATCTTTGCTGGAAAGCCCGGGCCCGGGGCATTCCCACCATGATTGTGGCGGAATGCCCCCTGAGGCTCCGGAGTCAAGCCTAAAGCGTGTGAACGGAGTGCGTTACTCGCCCTTGGCCTTCGCGATGATCTCCTCGGCGACGTTCCGCGGAACCTCGGCGTAGGAGTCGAACTGCATCGAGTAGCTTGCGCGACCCGACGTCTTGCTGCGGAGGTCTCCGACGTAGCCGAACATCTCCGAGAGGGGCACGAGACCCTTCACGACGCGGGCACCGGCCCGCTCCTCCATGGCCTGGATCTGACCACGGCGGGAGTTGATGTCGCCGATGACCTCACCCATGTAGTCCTCGGGCGTGGTGACCTCGACGGCCATCATCGGCTCGAGCAGCACGGGGCTGGCCTTGCGCGCGGCCTCCTTGAAGGCCTGCGAACCGGCGATCTTGAACGCGAGCTCCGAGGAGTCGACCTCGTGGTAGGCGCCGTCGAGGAGCGTGACGCGCACGCCCGTCATCTCGTACCCGGCGAGGATGCCGAACTGCATGGCCTCCTGCGCACCGGCGTCGACCGAAGGGATGTACTCCTTCGGGATACGACCACCGGTCACCTTGTTCACGAACTCGTACGAGGCGTCGCCGCCCTCGATGGGCTCGATCGCGATCTGCACCTTGGCGAACTGACCGGTACCACCGGTCTGCTTCTTGTGGGTGTAGTCCACGCGCTCGACGGCCTTGCGGATCGTCTCACGGTACGCGACCTGCGGCTTGCCGACGTTGGCCTCGACCTTGAACTCACGGCGCATACGGTCGACCAGCACCTCGAGGTGCAGCTCGCCCATACCGCCGATGATGGTCTGGCCGGTCTCCTCGTCCGAGTGGACCTGGAAGGACGGGTCCTCCTCGGCCAGGCGCTGGATCGCGACGCCCAGCTTCTCCTGGTCGCCCTTCGACTTGGGCTCGATGGCGACCTGGATGACCGGCGCCGGGAAGTCCATGGACTCCAGGATCACCGGGTTCTTGTCGTCGGCCAGCGTCTCACCGGTGGTGGTCTGCTTCAGGCCCATGACGGCGACGATGTCGCCGGCGCCCACCGACTCGATCTCCTCACGCTTGTTCGCGTGCATGCGGTAGATCTTGCCGATGCGCTCCTTCCTGCCCTTGACGGAGTTCAGCACGGCGGTGCCGGACTCCAGGCGGCCCGAGTAGACCCGGACGAAGGTGAGCTTGCCCAGGTGCGGGTCGCTCATGATCTTGAACGCCAGCGCGGACAGCGGCTCGTCGTCGGACGGCTTGCGCCGGACGACCAGCTCCGGGTCCTTGACGTCGTGGCCCTCGATGGCCTCGACGTCGAGCGGGGAGGGGAGGTAGCGCACGACCGCGTCGAGCAGGGGCTGAACGCCCTTGTTCTTGAACGCGGTACCGCAGAACACCGGGGTGACCGTGGTGTCGCTGGACTTGCCGGACGCGATGGTGATGCGACGGATCGCGGCGTACAGCTGCTCCGCAGAAGGCTCCTCGCCCTCCAGGTACAGCTCCATGATCTCTTCGTCGTTCTCGGCCACGGCCTCCAGCAGCTTGCCGCGGTACTCCTCGGCAGCCTCGGTGTGCGTGTCCGGGATGTCGACGACGTCGTACATCTCGCCCTTGGTGGCCTCGGCGGACCACACGAACGCCTTCATGGTGACCAGGTCGACGACGCCCTTGAAGTCGGCCTCGGCACCGATCGGGAGCTGCATGACGATCGGCTGCGCGCCCAGGCGGTCCGAGATCATGTCCACGCAACGGTGGAACTCGGCGCCCGTGCGGTCGAGCTTGTTCACGAAGCAGATGCGCGGAACGCCGTAGCGGTCCGCCTGACGCCACACCGTCTCGGACTGCGGCTCAACGCCGGCGACGCCGTCGAACACCGTCACGGCACCGTCGAGCACCCGCAGCGAACGCTCCACCTCGACGGTGAAGTCCACGTGGCCCGGGGTGTCGATGATGTTGATGGTGTGGTCGACGTCTTCCAGCGGCCAGTGACAGGTGGTGGCAGCAGAGGTGATCGTGATGCCACGCTCCTGCTCCTGCTCCATCCAGTCCATGGTGGCAGCGCCGTCGTGGACCTCACCGATCTTGTACGAAACGCCGGTGTAGAACAGGATCCGCTCGGTGGTGGTCGTCTTGCCCGCGTCGATGTGGGCCATGATGCCGATATTGCGCACCTTGGCCAGGTCAAGCGAAGTGGTAGCCATAAGGCTTTCGTCTTCTCTCGGTTCTCTCGATGGGGTAGCGACTACCAGCGGTAGTGCGCGAAGGCCTTGTTGGACTCGGCCATCTTGTGCGTGTCCTCGCGCTTCTTGACGGCCGCACCGAGGCCGTTCGAAGCGTCGAGAAGCTCGTTGAGCAGACGCTCGGTCATGGTCTTCTCGCGACGGGCGCGGGAGTAACCGACCAGCCAGCGCAGCGCCAGGGTGTTGGCACGGCCGGGCTTGACCTCGACCGGGACCTGGTAGGTGGCGCCACCGACACGGCGGGACTTGACCTCGAGGGTCGGCTTGATGTTCTCGAGAGCGCGCTTCAGCGTGATGACCGGGTCGTTGCTGGTCTTCTCGCGCAGGCCCTCCATGGCGCCGTACACGATGCGCTCGGCGGTGGAGCGCTTGCCGTTCAGCAGCACCTTGTTGATGAGGGAGGTGACCAGAGGAGAACCGTAGACCGGGTCGATGATGACCGGGCGCTTCGGGGCGGGGCCCTTACGAGGCATTCTTACTTCTCCTTCTTGGCGCCGTAGCGGCTGCGGGCCTGCTTGCGGTTCTTGACACCCTGGGTGTCGAGCGAGCCGCGGATGATCTTGTAACGAACACCGGGCAGGTCCTTCACACGGCCGCCACGCACGAGCACGATGGAGTGCTCCTGCAGGTTGTGTCCCTCACCCGGAATGTAAGCGGTGACCTCGATCCCGCTGGTCAGACGCACACGCGCGACCTTACGCAGGGCCGAGTTCGGCTTCTTCGGGGTGGTCGTGAACACACGCGTGCAGACGCCGCGGCGCTGAGGGGAACCCTCGAGTGCGGGCGTCTTGTTCTTCTCGACCTTGTCCTGCCGGCCCTTGCGGACCAGCTGCTGGATCGTAGGCACTACTTCTCCGGTTTCTGTGTGCCGAATGGTGAAGCTAACCTGGAACGTCGCCGACCCACGCGGTCGGGTGTGTCGAACCCGCAGACTCCCGCCGCAAGGCAGAAAGAGGCGCAGATTACGGTGGCCGCTCTCGGACCCCGGTGCGGTTGAAGGCACGCACAAGGGCCAGGGCACACCCCAGGCACAAGGTCTGAGCGTACCTACCTCATACGCTGCGGTCAAAACAAATGGGCCTCGGCCGGATCGCCGCACGGAGCATGTCAAGCCCCTGTGCGGCTGATGATCTTCGAATCTACGATCCGAGCACGTCACGCGGACGCGGCGGCGGCCACGATCATCGCGGTCAGTATGATCGCCCATCCCACCGTGGACAGCCAGCCGATCACCAGCCCGGTGAGCGCGAGCGCATCGCCCGCCTCCCCGGTCCGGCGGATCTCGGCACGGGCGGCGTGCCCCAGGACCACCGCGGGGACGCCGGTCAGCCCGAACGTCAGCAGGCACAGCGCACCGCACACCGCGGAACCGACCGCCTTGCCGTTCGTCTGCGGCCGGGCCGGCAGAAAGGTCCCCGGCACGTGCGTGACGGGCGCAGGGTGCGGTACGGGCCCCTGCGGCAGGTCGGCGACGAGCAGCGCCAGCTCACCCACCGTACGGGCCGCGTAGGCCCGCCCGACCCGCTTCTCGAACTCCGCCTGCTCCAGCCGCCCCTCCCCGAACCCCGCTCTGAGCACGTCCACGGCACGCTCACGGTCCGCGTGCGAGGCGAGCATGGACGGACTGCCCTGGCCGGCCCACGGCTGCGGGACACCGCCCCCCTGCCACCGCTGCGGGGCAGGACTCCCGCTCCCCTGCCACGACTGCGGCGTGCCGTTCCCCTGCCACGGCTGCCACGACGGGTGCGTCATGGAGCACCTCCCCCGTATCGGTCGGAGTGCCTCCATCATGCGCCGAAACCGGCATCTCCGGCACCAGGGACGACCCGGAGAAAACCCGGAGAGGCCCCTGAGACGCCGAAGGGCGGCCACCCCGAGAGGTGACCGCCCTTCAGTTCGTGCGACTCAAGCGACTCGCTTACTGGTTGTACGGACCGTAGTCGTAGTCCTCCAGCGGAACGGCCTGGCCGGAGCCCGTGCCGAACGGCGAGTAGTCGATGTCGTCGTAGCCGACGGCCGAGTACATCGCGGCCTTGGCCTCCTCGGTCGGCTCGACCCGGATGTTGCGGTAGCGGGACAGGCCCGTACCGGCCGGGATGAGCTTACCGATGATGACGTTCTCCTTGAGGCCGATGAGGCTGTCGGACTTGGCGTTGATCGCCGCGTCCGTCAGAACTCGGGTCGTCTCCTGGAAGGAGGCGGCCGACAGCCAGGATTCCGTCGCCAGCGAGGCCTTGGTGATACCCATCAGCTGCGGACGACCGGAGGCCGGGTGACCGCCCTCCTGGACCACACGACGGTTCTCGGTCTCGAACTTCGTGCGCTCGACCAGCTCGCCGGGCAGCAGCTCGGCGTCGCCGGACTCGATGATCGTCACCCGGCGGAGCATCTGCCGGATGATGATCTCGATGTGCTTGTCGTGGATCGACACACCCTGCGAGTTGTAGACCTTCTGGACCTCGCCGACCAGGTGGACCTGGACGGCACGCTGGCCCAGAATGCGCAGCACGTCGTGCGGGTTGGTGGCACCCACGGTGAGCTTCTGGCCCACCTCGACGTGCTCGCCCTCGCTGACCAGGAGCCGGGCACGCTTCGAGATCGGGAACGCCGTCTCGTCGCTGCCGTCGTCCGGCGTGATGACGATCTTCTTGGTCTTCTCGGTCTCCTCGATCCGCACGCGGCCCTGGGCCTCGGAGATCGGGGCGACACCCTTCGGAGTACGGGCCTCGAAGAGCTCGACGACACGGGGCAGACCCTGGGTGATGTCGTCACCGGCCACACCACCGGTGTGGAAGGTACGCATCGTCAGCTGGGTACCGGGCTCACCGATGGACTGGGCGGCGATGATGCCGACCGCCTCACCGATGTCGACCAGCTTGCCGGTGGCCAGCGAGCGGCCGTAGCACATGGCGCAGGTGCCGACCTGGGACTCGCAGGTCAGGATCGAGCGGGTCTTCACCTGCTCGATGCCGTGGTGCACCAGCTGGTCGATGAGCACATCGCCGAGGTCCACGTTGGCCGGCGCGATCACCTTGCCGTCGACGACGACGTCCTCGGCGAGCATGCGGGCGTAGACGCTGGTCTCGACGTCATCGGTCTTGCGGAGCGAGCCGTCGGCGCCGCGCTCGGCGATCTTCAGCTTCAGACCGCGCTCGGTGCCGCAGTCCTCCTCGCGGATGATCACGTCCTGCGAGACGTCCACCAGACGACGGGTCAGGTAACCCGAGTCGGCGGTACGCAGGGCGGTGTCGGCGAGACCCTTACGGGCACCGTGCGTGGAGATGAAGTACTCCAGCACCGACAGACCCTCACGGAACGAGGCCTTGATCGGACGCGGAATCGTCTCGTTCTTGGCGTTCGACACCAGACCACGCATACCGGCGATCTGACGCATCTGCATCATGTTGCCTCGTGCACCCGAGTTCACCATCATGAAGATCGGGTTGGTCTTCGGGAAGTTCTCGTTCATGGCCTCGGCAACCTCGTTGGTCGCCTTGGTCCAGATCGCGATGAGTTCCTGGGTGCGCTCGTCCTTGGTGATCAGACCGCGCTCGTACTGCTTCTGGACCTTCTCGTCCTGCGCCTCGTACCCCTTGACGATCTCCTTCTTCGCCTCGGGAACGACGACGTCGGAGATGGCCACGGTGACGCCGGAACGGGTCGCCCAGTAGAAGCCGGCCGCCTTCAGGTTGTCGAGCGTCGCCGCCACGATGACCTTGGGGTAGCGCTCGGCGAGGTCGTTGACGATCTCGGAGAGCTGCTTCTTGCCGACCTCGTAGTCGACGAACGGGTAGTCCTCGGGCAGCAGCTCGTTGAAGAGCGCCCGGCCAAGGGTCGTCTTCAGACGGAAGCTGTCACCCTGCTGCCACTCCGGGTCGCCCTCCTCCTGCGTCGGCGGGGTCCAGCCGCGCGGCGGGATGGTGCCCACCGGGAAGCGGATGTCCACGCGCGACTGCAGCGAGAGCTCGCCGGCGTCGAACGCCATGATCGCCTCGGCCGCGGAGCCGAAGGACCGGCCCTCGCCCTTGACGTCCCGCATCTCGCCGTCGGTGGTGAGGAAGAACAGACCGAGGACCATGTCCTGGGTCGGCATCGTCACCGGACGGCCGTCAGCGGGCTTGAGGATGTTGTTCGAGGACAGCATCAGGATGCGGGCCTCGGCCTGCGCCTCCGCGGACAGCGGAAGGTGTACGGCCATCTGGTCACCGTCGAAGTCCGCGTTGAACGCGGTGCAGACGAGCGGGTGGATCTGGATGGCCTTGCCCTCGACCAGCTGCGGCTCGAAGGCCTGGATGCCGAGGCGGTGCAGGGTGGGAGCACGGTTCAGCAGAACCGGGTGCTCGGCGATGACCTCTTCGAGGACGTCGTACACGACCGTGCGGCCGCGCTCCACCATGCGCTTGGCGCTCTTGATGTTCTGCGCGTGGTTCAGGTCGACCAGGCGCTTCATCACGAACGGCTTGAAGAGCTCCAGCGCCATCGCCTTCGGCAGACCGCACTGGTGCAGCTTCAGCTGCGGACCGACGACGATCACGGAACGCGCCGAGTAGTCGACTCGCTTACCGAGCAGGTTCTGACGGAAGCGGCCCTGCTTGCCCTTCAGCATGTCGCTGAGGGACTTCAGCGGGCGGTTACCGGGACCGGTGACCGGACGGCCACGACGACCGTTGTCGAAGAGGGCGTCAACAGCCTCCTGAAGCATGCGCTTCTCGTTGTTGACGATGATCTCGGGCGCGCCGAGGTCGAGGAGCCTCTTCAGACGGTTGTTGCGGTTGATCACACGCCGGTACAGGTCGTTCAGGTCGGAGGTCGCGAAGCGGCCACCGTCCAGCTGCACCATCGGGCGAAGGTCCGGCGGGATGACCGGGACGCAGTCGAGGACCATGCCCTTGGGGCTGTTGGAGGTCTGCAGGAAGGCAGACACGACCTTCAGCCGCTTCAGCGCACGGGTCTTCTTCTGGCCCTTGCCGGTACGGATGATCTCGCGGAGACGCTCGGCCTCCTCGTCCAGGTCGAAGGACTCCAGGCGCTTCTGCAGCGCCGCGGCACCCATCGAACCGTCGAAGTACGTACCGAAGCGGTCCCGCAGCTCGCGGTAGAGCAGCTCGTCGCCCTCGAGGTCCTGGACCTTGAGGTTCTTGAAGCGGGTCCACACCTCGTCGAGCCGGTCGATCTCGCGCTGCGCACGGTCACGCAGCTGCTTCATCTCCCGCTCCGCACCTTCGCGCACCTTGCGGCGTACGTCGGCCTTGGCGCCCTCGGCCTCGAGCTCGGCCAGGTCGGTCTCGAGCTTCTTGGCGCGGGCCTCCAGGTCGGAGTCGCGACGGTTCTCGATCTGCTGCCGCTCGACGGAGACATGCGCCTCCAGGGAGGGCAGGTCGCGGGTACGGCGCTCCTCGTCGACGTACGTGATCATGTACGCCGCGAAGTAGATGACCTTCTCGAGGTCCTTGGGCGCCAGGTCCAGCAGGTAGCCCAGGCGCGACGGGACACCCTTGAAGTACCAGATGTGCGTGACGGGGGCGGCCAGTTCGATGTGGCCCATCCGCTCACGACGCACCTTGGCGCGAGTCACCTCGACGCCGCAGCGCTCACAGATGATGCCCTTGAACCGGACACGCTTGTACTTGCCGCAGTAGCACTCCCAGTCCCGGGTCGGACCGAAGATCTTCTCGCAGAAGAGTCCGTCCTTTTCGGGCTTGAGCGTGCGGTAGTTGATCGTCTCGGGCTTCTTGACCTCGCCGTGGCTCCACTGACGGATGTCGTCAGCGGTGGCCAGGCCGATCCGGAGCTCGTCGAAGAAGTTGACGTCGAGCACTATGCGTCAATCCCTCTCAGGGTCGTAAGTCTTGGGGTCTGAAACGGGGTCCCGGGGTCGGCGGGCCTTTGCTGATCTCTCAGAAAGGCCCGCCGGACTCCGTCAGACCTCTTCGACGCTGCTCGGCTCACGCCGGGACAGGTCGATGCCGAGCTCCTCCGCAGCGCGGAAGACATCCTCGTCTGTGTCACGCATCTCGATGGACATACCGTCGCTGGACAGCACCTCCACGTTCAGGCAGAGAGACTGCATCTCCTTGATGAGCACCTTGAAGGACTCGGGGATGCCGGGCTCAGGGATGTTCTCGCCCTTGACGATGGCCTCGTAGACCTTCACGCGGCCGGTGACGTCGTCGGACTTGATGGTCAGCAGCTCCTGGAGGGCGTACGCGGCGCCATAAGCCTCCAGCGCCCACACCTCCATCTCGCCGAACCGCTGGCCACCGAACTGGGCCTTACCACCCAGCGGCTGCTGGGTGATCATCGAGTACGGACCGGTCGAACGGGCGTGCAGCTTGTCGTCGACCAGGTGGTGCAGCTTCAAGATGTACATGTAGCCGACCGAGATCGGCTCCGGGAACGGCTCACCGCTACGGCCGTCGAACAGCCGCGCCTTGCCGGACGGGAGGACCATGCGGTCGCCGTCACGGTTCGGGATGGTGTGCTGCAGCAGACCGGCGAGCTCGTCCTCACGCGCACCGTCGAAGACGGGGGTCGCGACGTTCGTGCCCGCGTCGACCTGGTCGGCGCCGATCACCTGGAGGCGCTGCGCCCACTCGTCGGCGAGGCCGGAGACGTCCCAGCCGCGGCTGGCGAGCCAGCCGAGGTGGATCTCCAGGACCTGTCCCGGGTTCATTCGGGACGGGACACCCAGCGGGTTGAGGATGATGTCGACCGGGGTGCCGTCCTCCAGGAACGGCATGTCCTCGATCGGCAGGATCTTGGAGATGACGCCCTTGTTGCCGTGCCGGCCGGCGAGCTTGTCACCGTCGGTGATCTTGCGCTTCTGCGCCACGTACACGCGCACCAGCTGGTTCACACCGGGGGGAAGCTCGTCGCCCTCCTCGCGGTCGAAGACGCGCACACCGATGACCTTGCCGGTCTCGCCGTGCGGCACCTTCAGCGAGGTGTCACGGACCTCACGGGCCTTCTCACCGAAGATCGCGCGCAGCAGGCGCTCCTCCGGCGTCAGCTCGGTCTCACCCTTGGGCGTGACCTTGCCGACGAGGATGTCACCGGCGATGACCTCGGCGCCGATACGGATGATGCCGCGCTCGTCGAGGTCGGCGAGGACCTCCTCGGAGACGTTCGGGATGTCCCGGGTGATCTCCTCGGGGCCGAGCTTGGTGTCACGGGCGTCGACCTCGTGCTCCTCGATGTGGATCGAGGAGAGGACGTCGTCCTGTACGAGGCGCTGCGACAGGATGATCGCGTCCTCGTAGTTGTGACCCTCCCACGGCATGAACGCCACGAGCAGGTTCTTGCCCAGCGCCATCTCGCCCTGCTGGGTGGCCGGACCGTCGGCGAGGACCTGGCCCTCGATGATCCGGTCGCCCTCGTGGACGATGACCTTCTGGTTGACCGAGGTGCCCTGGTTGGAGCGGGCGAACTTGGCCAGGCGGTACGTGATGTACGTGCCGTCGTCGTTGGCGGTGGTGATGTAGTCCGCGGAGACCTCCTGGACGACACCCGCCTTCTCGGCCTTGACCACGTCACCGGCGTCGACGGCGGAGCGGTACTCCATGCCGGTGCCGACGAGCGGGGCCTCGGACTTGATGAGCGGCACGGCCTGCCGCATCATGTTCGCGCCCATGAGGGCACGGTTGGCGTCGTCGTGCTCGAGGAACGGGATCATGGCGGTCGCGACCGACACCATCTGGCGCGGCGAGACGTCCATGTAGTCGACGTCGTCACCGGGGACGTAGTCGACCTCGCCGCCACGGCGGCGGACCAGCACGCGGGACTCCTCGAACCGGAAGTCCTCGGAGAGCGGCGCGTTGGCCTGCGCGATGACGAAGCGGTCCTCCTCGTCGGCGGTCAGGTAGTCGACGTCGTCGGTGACGACACCGTCGACGACCTTGCGGTACGGCGTCTCGATGAAGCCGAACGCGTTGACCCGGCCGTAGGAGGCGAGCGAGCCGATCAGACCGATGTTCGGGCCTTCAGGCGTCTCGATCGGGCACATACGGCCGTAGTGCGACGGGTGAACGTCACGGACCTCGAAGCCGGCCCGCTCACGGGAGAGACCACCCGGGCCGAGGGCGTTCAGACGACGCTTGTGCGTCAGCCCCGACAGCGGGTTGTTCTGGTCCATGAACTGGGACAGCTGGCTGGTGCCGAAGAACTCCTTGATGGAGGCGACGACCGGCCGGATGTTGATCAGGGTCTGCGGCGTGATCGCCTCGACGTCCTGCGTGGTCATGCGCTCACGCACGACGCGCTCCATACGGGCGAGACCCGTACGGACCTGGTTCTGGATCAGCTCGCCGACGCTGCGGATACGACGGTTGCCGAAGTGGTCGATGTCGTCGGTCTCGACCATGATCGAGCGACCGGACTCGCCGACCGTCTCGGTCTCACCGGCGTGCAGCTTCACCAGGTACTTGATGGTGGCGATGATGTCGTCGGTGGTGAGCACACCGGCGTCCAGCGGCTCGTCCGCGCCGAGCTTCTTGTTCACCTTGTAGCGGCCGACCTTGGCGAGGTCGTAACGCTTCGGGTTGAAGTAGAGGTTCTCGAGCAGCGTCTGCGCGGCCTCCCGGGTGGGGGGCTCGCCCGGACGCAGCTTGCGGTAGATGTCGAGCAGTGCGTCGTCCTGGCCCTGGGTGTGGTCCTTCTCCAGAGTGGCGCGCATGGATTCGTACTCGCCGAACTCCTCCAGGATCTGCTCGGTGGTCCAGCCGAGAGCCTTCAGGAGAACGGTGACGGACTGCTTGCGCTTGCGGTCGATGCGGACACCGACCATGTCGCGCTTGTCGATCTCCATCTCCAGCCAGGCACCCCGGGACGGGATGATCTTGGCCGAGAAGATGTCCTTGTCGGACGTCTTGTCGATGGAGGAGTCGAAGTAGACGCCGGGCGAGCGGACCAGCTGGGACACCACGACACGCTCGGTGCCGTTGATGACGAAGGTGCCCTTGTTCGTCATGAGCGGGAAGTCGCCCATGAAGACGGTCTGGGACTTGATCTCGCCGGTCTCGTTGTTGGTGAACTCAGCCGTGACGAAGAGCGGGGCGGCGTACGTGAAGTCGCGCTCCTTGCACTCGTCGATGCTGTTCTTAGGGGGCTCGAAACGGTGGTCGCGGAAAGTCAGCGACATCGACCCGGAAAAGTCCTCGATCGGAGAGATCTCCTCGAAGATCTCCTCCAGACCGGACTTGGTGGGGACGTCCTGACCGGACTCCAGAGCCGCCTCGACCCGACTCTGCCAGGCGGTGTTGCCGAGCAGCCAGTCGAAGCTCTCGGTCTGCAGCGCGAGCAGGTTGGGAACCTCGAGGGGCTCCTTGATCTTTGCAAAGGAGATGCGCAGCGGGGCGGTGCTGGCGCCGTTGTTCGTATTCGCGGTCGAGGCAGTGCGCGAGGCGGCCAAGAGGGGGTCCTTCCGAGGGCTCGGACTCACTACGCGCGTACCGGTCCCCCTCCTGCACACAGAGACAGGACTCCCTGATTTAGCCAAAAGGCCAGGTCAGGGACGTTCTGATCGTCGGTGCTCAAGCGAGGGCATGCCCCTGGTGACGGGCAGGAGGCAGCTAACAGGCAGCGCAAAGGGTCAGTGTAGCCACTAGGCTCACTGATGTCCAGTGCGGGTTTTTGAAGACCCTCGTTGTTCTCAACCCCTGCTGCAAGCCACGCCCTCAATGCACTTCGATGCTTCCCTCTTCGCCGTCGATCCATGCCTCGGATCCGGATCGTTGTGACGACGCGTCCTGAGAATTGCGCGCTGCGTGCGGTTCGTCAAGGCCCCCCTTGCCCAAACCGGGTGCTGCCATCGTCACTTGCGGCCGGCTTCGGAGGTGCCCGGAGACACGACGAAGATCACCATACTCCGCGCATCCGCCCGTGCAAGGCCGCCACCACCAGGCACCGGGAACGCCGAAGAGCGACCACCCAGATGGATGATCGCTCTTCGGTTCGCTCGCGTTACAGCCCTACGGCTGTATCAGCTCGCAAGGGTCCGTGTAGGGACCCTCAAGGTCTTACTTGACCTCGACGGAGGCGCCGGCGGCCTTGAGGGACTCGGCAGCCTTCTCGGCGGCCTCCTTGGCGACCTTCTCGACGACGGGCTTCGGGGCGCCGTCCACGAGGTCCTTGGCCTCCTTCAGGCCGAGCGAGGTCAGCTCACGCACGACCTTGATGACCTGGATCTTCTTGTCGCCGGCGCCGGTGAGGATGACGTCGAACTCGTCCTTCTCCTCGGGGGCCTCGGCCGCGGCACCCGGGGCACCCGGGGCGGCGACGGCAACCGCGGCGGCGGCAGCGGTGACGTCGAACTTCTCCTCGAACGCCTTCACGAACTCGGAGAGCTGGATCAGGGTCATGTTCTCGAACTCGGCGAGCAGTTCGTCCTGGGTGAGAGCCACGATGGCTTTCCTTCCACTAATTCGGCTGGTGCCGTGTGTACATGTCTGGCGGGCGTACGTTCGGCCCGCTACGACCGTTGCCTGAAGGCGAGGAGCCTCAGGCGGCGGTCATTTCGCGAGCCGAATTACTCGGCACCGCCCTGCTCGTCCTGCTTGGCGCGAAGCGCGTCCACGGTGCGGACGAGCTTCGACGGGAGCGCCTGGAAGACCTGAGCAGCCTGCGTCTGCTTGCCCTTCAGGACGCCCGCCAGCTTGGCGAGCAGAACCTCGCGGGACTCGAGGTCCGCAAGCTTCTTGATCTCGTCGGCGGACAGCGCCTTACCGTCAAGGACACCGCCCTTGATGACGAGGTTCGGGTTGTCCTTGGCGAAGTCACGAAGACCCTTCGCCGACACCACCGGGTCACCGGTGACGAAGGCGACCGCCGTCGGACCGTTGAACAGGTCGTCGAGCGTCGTGATCCCGGCCTCGTTGGCCGCAATCTTGGTCAGCGTGTTCTTCACCACGGCGTACTGGGCGTTCTCACCGAGCGAACGGCGCAGCGTCTTGAGCTGCGCCACGGTGAGACCCCGGTACTCGGTCAGCACGGCGGCGTTCGAGCTGCGGAACTGCTCCGTCAGCTCGGCTACCGCGGCAGCCTTGTCGGGCCTTGCCATAGAGCGTCGGCCTCCTTCCGGGTGTTGAGGACCGCTCGGAAGGGGCTGGGGTAAACGAAACGCCCCGGCGCAGGCGCACGGGGCGTAGCTCGACTGAATTCCCATGAGACATGGGCACTCCAGGAGCACTTCCACATTCACCTGCGCGGGTCGTCCGCAGTTCAGCGGATCCTTCGGCCACCGCACCCTCTCGTGAGCGCACAGCAACGACCAGCGGTCTTTGGCTTCTGTAGGAGCGTACGTGACCGGATCGCCGTCAGGCAAATCCGGTCGTACGGTGCTCAGGCCTTCTCGAGTTCCTTCATCATGTCGCCGAGGTCCATGGTGTCCTTGGCGGGCGGGGCCTGGACGGTGACCGGCTCGTTGAGGTCGGAGAAGGTGACGGTCATGTCGAGGGTGCCCTTGTCGGCGTCGCCGCGCATGCGGAACTGCTTGGTGTGGTCCTCACCGTCGACCCACATGTCCATGGTGAGCTTGTCGACGCCCATGTCCTCGTACTGTTCGAGGCTCTTCTCGCGCAGTTCGCGAGTCTTCTTGTCCTCGTCCTTGAGGCTGTCCCGCATGTCGTCGAGGGTGAGCGTGCCCTTGTAGTGGGTGGTCTTCACCCCGTCGACCGTCTCGGTGCCGACCTCGGTGACATCGTCGGCGCCGGTGAGGAAGGCGGATTCGGCGGCCGGGTTCCGCTCGGCCTGGGCGACACCGGCCGTCTCGGCGCCCAGCCGGTGCTCGCCGCCACCCGACTTGGGGGCGTCGATCTTCATCCAGCTCTTGCCGTCCATCTGCTCGGCCATCGCCTCGCCGCCGATGTACAGCGACTTGCCGAAGATGCGCATCTCGACCGCGCCCTTGATCTCGGGGTCGTCGGGCATCCGTATCTTCATGCTCATCGCCAGCGGCTCCATGCGCATCGCGGCCTCGGCCTCGACCCGGCCATCGCCCGGTACCTCGCCGCGCATCCGATAGCTCAGGGAGGTGATCTTCTCCGTCTTCTCGGCGGCCTTGGCCACGGCCGCCACCGGCGTCATCTCCGGCGACTGCTCGGTGCCGCAGCCGACGGCGCCCCCCGCGAGCAGCAGCGTGGCAAGGCCGGCGCCAGTCGCCCGGCGTCGCGCGGAACGGCGTACAGCAGTCTTCATCGATTCCCCCCAAGGAACACACGGCCGATTCACAGCCTCGCGAGCGTATCCCAGCGGGCTTGAGGAGGCCGCTGAATTCCCTGAGGTTCAGGAGGCGCTGCCGCCTTGTTTCTTCAGTAGTTCCTTGAAGTCCTCGGTGTCGGAGGCCGGCGGCTCGGCGGCGGTGACCCGCACGCCGTAGTCGCTGTAGTACGCGGTCTGCGTGAGGTGGCCGGTCGCCAGCCGGCCCTGCTCGATCTTCTTGATCAGCAGGTCCTGGTCGTCGACCCAGATGTCGACGGTCTGGGTGGTGACGCCGGCCTGCTGGAGCAGTTCCTTGAGCTCGGCGTCGGCGAGGTCGCCCACGGAGACCGTGCCGGAGTAGTGCGTGGTGTGCTTGCCGCGCACCTGCTCCTCGCCGATCTTGTGTACGTCCCCGGAGGCGAGCAGAAGCTTCACCGACTGGTTCGGGGTGGCGCTGCGCATCTGGTCCGCGAAGTTCGCGGCCGCGCCGCCCCCGAGGTCGTCCAGATCGTCGTAGGCGTACCGGATCCAGTGCTTGCCGCCGGTCTGCTCGGCGAACGTGTCGCCCATCCGGGCGTAGTAGGCGTCGGGGAGGTAGCGGGCCTCCATCGATGTGACGCCGAGGTCGCGCATGGTCTCGGCCGTGGTGCCGCCGGTGTAGGTGATGGTCAGGGTGCCGGTGAGGCCGTCGCCCCAGCCGAGGGCGCCGTCGGCTTCGAGGGACAGGTCGCTGCCCATGACGGTGGTGGACTCCACCTTGGCCGAATCGGCGCCGTCCGTGGAGCGTTCCACGGAGCGCAGGGCGGCGAGGAGAGCGCCGGGCGGCCTGCGCTCCTGGTCGTCCTCGTCGGGGCCGTCGGAGGAGGTACAGCCGGTCGCCGCCGTCAGCGCGATCGCGAGGGCCAGGCAGTGTGCCGTAGTCCTCTTCATGCGTTCCACCCCCGTGCGTTGCCCTGCTCGCACGCTAACCCAACGGAGCGCGAAAAGGGGACGGGCCCCGCACCTCGGAAGGTGCGGGGCCCGTCGCCGGACGTCAGCGAGCCGGTGGGGCTCAGACCGCGGCCGGGTCCTCCTCGACGAGGAGGTTGCGGGTGCGGTTCGGGTCGACCGGGATGCCGGGGCCCATCGTGGTGGTGATGGCGGCCTTCTTGATGTAGCGACCCTTGGCGGCGGACGGCTTCAGACGGAGGATCTCCTCCAGCGCGGCGCCGTAGTTCTCCACCAGCTTGGTGTCGTCGAAGGACGCCTTGCCGATGATGAAGTGCAGGTTCGAGTGCTTGTCGACGCGGAACTCGATCTTGCCGCCCTTGATCTCGGTCACGGCCTTGGCCACGTCCGGGGTCACGGTGCCGGTCTTCGGGTTCGGCATCAGACCACGCGGGCCGAGGACACGGCCGAGGCGGCCGACCTTGCCCATGAGGTCCGGGGTGGCGACGACGGCGTCGAAGTCCAGACGGCCCTTCGTCACCTCGTCGATGAGCTCGTCGGAGCCGACGATGTCGGCGCCCGCGGCACGCGCGGCCTCGGCACGGTCGCCGGTCGCGAAGACCAGGACCCGGGCGGTCTTGCCGGTGCCGTGCGGGAGGTTCACGGTGCCACGGACCATCTGGTCGGCCTTGCGCGGGTCGACACCCAGACGGAAGGCGACCTCGACGGTGCCGTCGAACTTGGTCGTGGAGGTCTCCTTGGCGAGACGGACGGCCTCGAGCGGGGCGTAGAGCTTCTCCCGGTCGATCTTGGCGTCCGCAGCGCGGAGAGACTTGCTGCGCTTGCTCACTACTGCTCCTGGGGATTCTTAGGAGTCGTGGTCCGGGCCGAGCAGGCCCCGCCACTTCTGCTGCTGGAGGTTGGGGTTCAGCCCTCGACCGTGATGCCCATGGAACGGGCGGTACCGGCGATGATCTTCGCGGCGGCGTCGATGTCGTTGGCGTTGAGGTCGGGCATCTTCGTGGTGGCGATCTCGCGGACCTGCGCCTCGGTGATCTTGGCGACCTTGGTCTTGTGCGGCTCGCCGGAGCCCTTCTCCACGCCCGCGGCCTTGAGGATCATCTTGGCGGCCGGCGGCGTCTTGGTCACGAAGGTGAAGGAGCGGTCCTCGTAGACCGTGATCTCCACCGGGATGACCCAGCCACGCTGCGACTCGGTCGCGGCGTTGTAGGCCTTGCAGAACTCCATGATGTTGACGCCGTGCTGACCCAGCGCGGGGCCGACCGGCGGCGCCGGGTTGGCCGCACCGGCCTGGATCTGGAGCTTGATGAGCCCCGTGACCTTCTTCTTCTTGGGAGGCATTGCTCTCTCCGGGTCCTAGTGAGAGGTGATCGCCTGCCACCCGATCATCCGGATGGAGGCATACCGCACAACGATAACGGGTATCCCTGCGCAGCCAAAAACCGAGCAGGTCAGACCGGCTTCAGCAGCCCGTCTGACCTGTTCGGAAGGCGTACGTCCAGAAGGTGCTAGTTCTTCTGGATCTGGTCGAAGGACAGCTCGACCGGCGTCTCCCGGCCGAAGATCTCCACGAGGCCCTTGACCTTCTTCGAGTCGGCGTTGATCTCGTTGATGGTGGCCTGCAGCGTGGCGAACGGGCCGTCGGTGACGGTGACCGAGTCGCCGACCTCGAAGTCCAGCACCTGGACCTCGACCTTGCGCTGCGGGGCGGGCTTGCCCTCGGCCTCGGCGGCCTCGCGGGCGGCCTTCTCCTCGGCCTCGGGGGCGAGCATCTTGACGATCTCGTCCAGGGTCAGCGGGTACGGGTCGTAGGCGTTGCCCACGAAGCCAGTGACGCCGGGGGTGTTGCGGACGACGCCCCAGGACTCGTTCGTCAGGTCCATGCGGACGAGGACGTAGCCCGGGAGCTTGTTCTGCTTGATCGTCTTGCGGTCGCCGTTCTTGATCTGGACGACCTCTTCCTGCGGCACCTCTGCCGCGAAGATGTAGTCCTCGACGTTCAGCGAGACGGCGCGCTGCTCCAGGTTGGTCTTCACGCGGTTCTCATAGCCGGCGTAGGTGTGGATGACGTACCACTCGCCGGGCAGCGTGCGCAGTTCCTCGCGGAGGGCGGCGACGGGGTCGACCGGCTCGGCCGGCTCCTCTTCCTCGGTCGCCTCAGCCTCGTCCTCAGCCGCCTCGGCCTCGGTCGCCTCGTCCTCGACGTGTTCGGCGGCTTCCTCGGCGGGCTCACCCTCGGCGGCGTCGGCAGCCTCGACCTCGTCCAGGTCGTCGTCGGCACCCTCGACGATCTCGAGCTCGTCTTCCACGGACTCGACCGGCTCGATGGCGTCGTTCACGTTCGGGTCAGACACGGTGGCTGCTTCTTCCTGGATACATGGGGTGGAACGCGCGAATAGGGGCGCCGGGTACGGCGCCCTTCGCTTTCGGCTCAGCCGAAGACGTACTTGGCGGCCTTGTCGAGTCCGAAGTCAATCACAGTCACCAGACCGATCATGATGACGACGAAGATGATCACGACGGTCGTGTACGTCGTCAGCTGATTGCGCGAGGGCCAGACGACCTTGCGGAGTTCCGCGACGATCTGGCGGTAGAAGAGCGCGAGCCGCTTCAGCGGGCCCTTCTTTGCGCGCTTGCCGCCCTTGCGGCCCTGCTTCTTCGGCGTCTCGTCCTGGGCATCAGGCGTGTCGATGGAGCCCACGGCGTCCGTCATTCGTCCTCACCTGATTCCGGGTCGTGGCCGTGCCGCGCCCGGTCTGAGCCGCACGGCGCATTGCTGCTTGTACGTACATGCGCACACATCCTGGCGAAGGTGTGTGTAGCAGGGCCGGAGGGACTTGAACCCCCAACCGCTGGTTTTGGAGACCAGTGCTCTACCAATTGAGCTACGACCCTTTGGTTCTCCCCAAACGTACCGCATCCGCCCGGATGCTCGGTGTGCACCGGATGAGTGCGGCCTGTATGAGGCCAACGAGGTGAGAGTGTACGTGTTCTGCGGCCGGGCGTCGAACAGAAAGTGCCCGTAGGGGCTTTGCCGGTGACGGTGTGGCCGAAGATCACCCTGGCCGCGGGCCGGTTCCGGACGCTTGTTCAGCGATCGGCCCGGTGTTGTTCAGTCCGTGAAACCCGCGTGCCGGGCAGGTTTCCGGTCTGAAACGATGGGGCCCATGAGCGCTGCAACCCCTCCCACCGAGCGCCGGGTCTCCGCCCGAGTCGGCGCGATCTCCGAGTCCGCCACCCTCGCCGTGGACGCCAAGGCCAAGGCCCTCAAGGCCGCCGGGCGACCGGTGATCGGCTTCGGCGCCGGCGAGCCCGACTTCCCGACCCCGGACTACATCGTCGAGGCCGCGATCGAGGCCTGCAAGAACCCGAAGTACCACCGCTACACGCCCGCGGGCGGTCTGCCCGAGCTGAAGGCCGCGATCGCCGCGAAGACGCTGCGCGACTCCGGCTACGAGGTCGACCCCTCGCAGATCCTGGTCACCAACGGCGGCAAGCAGGCGATCTACGAGGCCTTCGCCGCGATCCTCGACCCGGGTGACGAGGTCATCGTCCCGGCGCCGTACTGGACGACGTACCCGGAGTCGATCCGGCTGGCCGGCGGTGTGCCGGTGGACGTCGTCGCGGACGAGACGACCGGCTACCGGGTGAGTGTGGAGCAGCTGGAGGCGGCGCGCACGGAGAAGACGAAGGTCGTCCTCTTCGTCTCCCCGTCGAACCCGACCGGCGCGGTCTACAGCGAGCAGGACACCGAGGCGATCGGCCGCTGGGCCGCGGAGCACGGCCTGTGGGTGTTGACGGACGAGATCTACGAGCACCTGGTGTACGGCGACGCCGCGTCCGTGTCGCTGCCCGCGCTGCTGCCCGAGCTGCGCGACAAGTGCATCGTGGTCAACGGGGTGGCCAAGACGTACGCCATGACGGGCTGGCGGGTGGGCTGGATCATCGGTCCGAAGGACGTGGTGAAGGCGGCGACGAACCTCCAGTCGCACGCCACGTCGAACGTGTCGAACGTCGCCCAGGTGGCGGCGCTGGCCGCGGTCTCCGGCGACCTGGACGCGGTCGCGAAGATGCGCGAGGCCTTCGACCGGCGCCGCAGGACGATCGTGCGGATGCTCAACGAGATCGACGGCGTGGTGTGCCCGGAGCCGGAGGGCGCCTTCTACGCGTACCCGTCGGTGAAGGCCCTGCTCGGCAAGGAGATCCGCGGCAAGCGCCCGCAGGACTCGGTCGAGCTGGCCGCGCTGATCCTGGAGGAGGCCGAGGTCGCGGTCGTACCCGGCGAGGCCTTCGGCACTCCGGGCTATCTGCGGCTGTCGTACGCCCTGGGTGACGAGGATCTCGTCGAGGGTGTCTCGCGGATCCAGAAGCTGCTGGCGGAGGCCCGCGACTGACGGTTCCTCTCCGGCCTGGGGCACATACCGAATTCGGTATGTGCCCCATTCTTTTGTGCGAGCAAGACCACTAACGGGGAAAGCGCTACCGGGAGGGCGGGAACGTACGGCAGGATCCTGGGATGGAGCGTGTACGTGATGTCTCTGAGCTGCCGAAAGCCCATCTGCACCTGCACTTCACCGGCTCGATGCGGCCCACCACCCTGCTGGAGCTGGCCGACAAGTACGGCGTGCGGCTGCCCGAGGCGCTGACCGATGCGCTGACGAGCGGGGAGCCGCCGAGACTGCGGGCGACGGACGAGCGGGGCTGGTTCCGCTTCCAGCGGCTGTACGACTCGGCGCGCTCGTGTCTGCGGCAGCCCGAGGACATCCAGCGGCTGGTGCGGGAGGCCGCGGAGGAGGACATCAAGGACGGCTCGGGGTGGCTGGAGATCCAGGTCGACCCGACGTCGTACGCCCCTCGGCTGGGCGGTCTGATCCCGGCGCTGGAGGTCATCCTGGACGCGGTGGACTCGGCGATGCGGGAGACCGGGCTCGGGATGCGGGTGCTGGTCGCCGCGAACCGGATGAAGCATCCGCTGGACGCCCGCACGCTGGCCCGGCTGGCGGTGCGGTACGCGGACCGAGGTGTGGTCGGCTTCGGCCTGTCGAACGACGAACGGCGGGGCATGGCGCGGGACTTCGACCGCGCGTTCCACATCGCGCGCGAGGGCGGCCTGCTGTCGGCTCCGCACGGCGGCGAGCTGACCGGCCCGGCGTCGGTGCGGGACTGCCTGGACGACCTGCACGCGAACCGGATCGGGCACGGCGTACGGGCGGCGGAGGACCCGCGGCTGCTGAAGCGGCTGGCCGACCGGGGGGTGACCTGCGAGGTGTGCCCGGCGTCGAATGTGGCCCTCGGTGTCTACGAGGAACCGGAGGACATCCCGCTGCGGACGCTGTTCGAGGCGGGCGTCCCGATGGCGCTGGGCGCCGACGACCCGCTGCTCTTCGGCTCCCGGCTGGCCGCCCAGTACGAGCTGGCCCGCCGCCACCACGCCTTCACGGACGCCGAGTTGGCGGAGCTGGCCCGCCAGTCGGTACGGGCGTCCGCGGCGCCGGAGGATGTGCGGCGCAAGCTGCTGTCGGGCATCGACGACTGGCTGGCGGCGTAGCTCACGCAGTGACGCCTCACGCAGTGACGCCGGCCAGGAGCGTGCGGGCGAGCCGCCGGGCGAAGGTGTCCAGGGGCGGCCGCACGCCTTCCGGTGTCGCGTCGTAGGCGAACGCGCGCTGGGCGCAGGCGCCGAGGAGCAGGGACGCGGCCGCGAAGGTGTCGGCGTCGGCGCGGATGCGGCCGGCGTCCTGCTCGGCGCGGAGGTAGGCGTCCAGGCCCTCGATGGGCTTGTGCGGCCCCATGCCCATCTGCCGCATCGCGTCGTCGTGCCGTCGCTTCAGTTGGGTCTCGGCGTACAGCGAGGCGGCGATCGGGAAGCTCTGCTCGTAGAAGAGGGCGGCCTGGCGGGCGATCTCGGTGAGGTTCTCCTCCAGCGTGTGCCGGCCCGGTTCGGCGGCGAGGCTGGTCAGCAGGGGGCCGAGGCGTGGCAGGCGCTCGGCGAGGACGCGGATGAACAGGTCCTCCTTGCTCGCGAAGTGCTTGTAGAGCGCGGCTTCCGAGCAGCCGGCCGCCTTGGCGATCTCCTTGGTGGTGGCGCGGGCCAGGCCGACGGTGAGCATCAGCTCGTGGGCGGCGTCGAGGATGCGGACGCGGGCGGGTTCGCGGGCGGGTTTTTGCACGGATTCCACGAGGGCGGACCTTACCGGGCTTGACGGGTGGGTGAGTACTTACCCACCCTGGAGTCGGGGCAGGGTGAGTGAACGCTCACCCACCCAGATCGCGGAGACCGGATTGCGGAGACGAGATTGCGGAGACGGGAGAATCACCCATGAACCTCACGGTTTTCGGTGCCACCGGCGGCATCGGGCAGGAGATCGTCCGGCAGGCGCTGACCGCCGGGCACCAGGTGACGGCGGTCGTACGGGATCCCGCGCGGCTTGCGGTGACGGGCGCGGGCCTGGAGGTGTTCCGGGCGGACATGACCGACCCGGAAGCGCTGCGCCCCGCGGTGACCGGCCGGGACGCGGTCCTTTCGGGCCTCGGCGCGCGCAGCCGTAAGGACGCCGGTGTCGCCGCCCGCCTTACGCGTACGGTGCTGCGGGCCATGGAGGCGGAGGGCACGCGGCGGCTGCTGGTGGTGAGCGCGGCTCCGCTCGGGCCCGCCCCGGAGCGGGACGGCCCCCTCGACCGCGCCGTGCGCGGTCTGGTCTCCGCGATCCTCAAGGACGTCTACGACGACCTCAGGGAGATGGAGGCGGAGCTCGCCCGCAGCGCGGTCGACTGGACCTCGGTGCGACCGCCCCGACTCCAGGACAAGCCGCTCACCGGCAGGTACCGCACGGTCGTCGGCGGCACTCCGGCCAAGGGCCGCTACATCGGCCGCGCGGACGTGGCCCACGCGATGCTGGCGATGGCGGACGAGCCGGGGACGGTGAAGCAGGGGGTGGGTGTCGCCTACTGATCCTTGAAGGTCTGGGTGGCCCTTACAAGGTCACGCCCACGGTCACCGGTTCGTTGACCAGCGTGATGCCGAAGGCCTCGCGAACACCGGCGACGACCTCACGGGCGAGCGCCAGCAGGTCCTCGGTGGTCGCCTCGCCGCGGTTGGTGAGGGCGAGGGTGTGCTTGGTGGAGATGCGGGCCGGGCCTGTGCCGTAGCCCTTGGTGAAACCGGCCTTGTCGATCAGCCAGGCGGCGGAGGTTTTGGTGTGGCCGTCGCCCGCGGGATAGGCGGGCGGCTCCACGCCGTCGCCGAGCCGGGCGTGCACGCGCGCGTGGAACTCGGCGAACTCCGCGTCGGTGAGGATCGGGTTGGTGAAGAAGGAGCCGGCGGACCAGGTGTCGTGGTCCTCGGGGTCCAGGACCATGCCCTTGCCGGTGCGGAGCTTGAGCACGGTCTCGCGGGCGGCTGTGAGGGGCACGCGGTCGCCGGGGTCGACGCCGAGCGCGCGGGCCGTCTCGGCGTACTTGATGGGGGCGGAGAGGCCGTCGGCGTCCTCCAGCTGGAAGCGGACGCGTAGGACGACATAGCGCTCGGGGTCGGCCTTGAAGCGGCTGTGGCGGTACGAGAAGGCGCAGTCGGTGTTGTGGAGGGTGACCGTCTCGCGGGTCGTTCGGTCGTAGGCGACGACCTCGGTGATCGTCGAGGAGACCTCCTGGCCGTACGCGCCGACGTTCTGGATCGGGGTCGCGCCTGCCGAGCCGGGGATGCCGGCCAGGCACTCGATGCCGGCGAGTCCGGCCTCTACGGTGCGGGCGACGGCGTCCGTCCAGACCTCGCCGGCGGCCAGTTCGAGCGTGGTGCCGGTGAGTTCGAAGCCTTGTGTCGCGATGCGCAGGGCCGTGCCGTCGAAGCCCTTGTCGCCGATGACCAGGTTCGAACCGCCGCCGATGAGCAGCAGGGGCGTTCCCTTCTCGTCGGCCTCCCGTACGACGGCGACCACCTCGGCGTCGGTCGTCGCGGTGACCAGGCGAGTGGCGGGGCCGCCCAGCCGGAAGGTGGTCAGGGGGGCGAGGGGGGCGTCGTGGAGTTCCTGCACGGGCTCAAGAGTACGAGACGGTGGGTGGGGGCTTCGGTGGCGATGCCTCCCGGCGGGGGGCGCGGGTGGGTGGGGGTGCGCGTAGCGCCTTCGGTGTGGGGTGGGGTCGGGGCCGCGGCGGGGGTGCCCGTCCTCGGAACGTCGCGGCTCGGTCGGCTGCAGGGGTTCCCGCGA